>NZ_BTGX01000009.1:27552-65720 GCF_057543435.1 Candidatus Rickettsia mendelii
TTCAACTAAAATTCTTCTTTTTTTTTAATCATAGATGCAATTATTCCGAGTAATAGTAAAGTAATAGTTACAATTAGTGCAATATATGCTGGAATTGCTATATAATGATAAATAAATATTTTAAAGCCAATAAATATTAAAATTAAAGCTAAAGAATATTTAATGTAACTAAATCGTTCTATGATCTCCGCTAAACAAAAGAATAAAGCTCTAAGCCCTAAAATAGCAAAAATATTTGAAGTGTAAATTATATAAGCATCATTGGTTATTGCAAATATTGCTGGTATACTATCTATTGCAAATACTAAATCAATAGCTTCTATTAATATTAGAGATACAAAAAGAGGAGTAAAATATAGTTTTTTATTACGTTTAACAAAAAATTTGTCTCCGTCAAGTTTATCAGTAACACTTAGATATTTTATTATTACCTTATAAAGGTAAGAATTTTGTATATCAAAGGTTTTATGTGATACATAAAAAGTTTTCATACCAGTAACAGTAAGTATTACAGCAAATATATATAATAGCCAAGAAAATTTATTTATGATAATAATACCACCATAAATCATTATAGCTCTAAAGACTATTACACCTACTATACCGAAAAATAAAACACAATGTTGATATTTTTGAGGAATCACAAAAAATTGAAAAATAATCGAGATAACAAAAATATTATCAAGTGACATAGCTTTCTCAATGAGAAAACAAGTATAATATTCACGAGCTCTATCCACTCCAGTATTATAGTAAACATAAACACCAAATAAACAAGCTATTATGAAATAGAAAAGGCTAAAAAGTAAGCTTTCTTTAAAGGCTATTACAGTATTTTTTTTATGTACAAAACCTATATCAAGAATTAATAAAGCTGAAATTACAGTATAAAAAATAATCCAATGCATAATTTTATCTAAGCAGTTTATATTGCACATGGAAATATAAACCTCCTCCTCCTATAACTCTTAGTTGGAAGGTAATAATATTTACTCCTTGTTTTAAATATGGTTTAATATTAATAGGTAAATTTTTAGCTTGTAATGCTTTAGATTGATCCATACCGTTATTACATTGCTTTAGATTATCTAAAGAATCAACATTAGATATAGGCGCACTTAAGACTTTTGTATCATTAACCTTAATCAATACACAATCATCATACCAAACATTTAATATTCTAAAATAGTCAATATCTTCTATAATAGCATCTAAAGTTAGTTTAAAAGTTATATTAAATAATGCTGTTTGGCCAGGTTTATTTATGGCATCTATTTTTGATCCATCATTTGCATTAAAAGCCATATCATTTGTACTCCAAGGGCTTACAATAGGTGGTTTATTTAAAAAGAAATCTCCAATTTTAGTATTAGGATCATAAGATGTATTAGGTCTTATTGTTGAAGTAGGAAAGTTATTATTAATAATTTCTATTGGTAATCCTTTTGATTCTCTACATCCGACATTTTGACCTAAAGGTTCAAATTCAACAATCTTTTTGTCAGAGTGTGATAAACAATAACGCCTTAAAGGTTTACTAGGGTCAATAAGTACCCAATTTATTGGGCACTTTCCTTCTGCGAGTTCTCCTACGTCGGCCTCAGGCCATAATGCGTTACCATGCTGATTTGAAGGAGTAGTAATAGCGGCACAAGTAGGTACTATTATAGGAACACAAAGATTTAGTTCTTGCCAAGTTTTATCTCTTACATCAGAAACAGAAGAGTCATATGCTGGATTACCGGTAGAGTCATATTGTACTGTGTAATGTTGCGTACCTAATATTGGTCCTATATTAGGTGCAGGATCAATTCTATCATGATAATCTCTACTTAAAACACATATTGGAGTATTAGGATTATCGTTATTGGTATAACAATTACTTGCATTGCAAGTATAAATTGTAATACCTTTTCCTGGACCTGAGACTGTTTCTTTTAGTGTACAGTTACTTGTATCTCCTGTGCATAAACCAAGGTTTGGATATTTAACACTATATGTCTTTTTGTAATCTTTACAATTTATAGTATTTTCATTGTTAAGCTTAGCAAGTACACAATTTATTTGTTTACTATTATCAGAATTACCTAAACCATGAGTAGATGGAACAGGACTACAATGTTGGAAATTTTTTGGCATTAAGCAAGCATGCGTTCCTCCTTGTATATATTTACCATTCATATATTCTAAATATTTTAAATATACTGCATTTGGATTTAAATTTCCGTTATTATCGTAAGGTTTATCATCATTTTTATATGTACCATGAATAGTTAATTGATTTAATGAATTAGGTCCTGAAAATGGCATAGCAATATACTGATCTGTCGAATTTTTTGGCGGAGTAGCAGGAATAAATGCAACAGAAGAACTGTAATTATAACCGGCAAGTGTTACTATACTTTCTGTATTGGTAGAACTAGGAGATGCAGCATATGATAATGGTGTTACAAGAGTGCTTGTTTCATCTATAATGTTATTGCCATCTCTTACTTGTACTGAAGCAATGAATTGCGGAGTATAATAAGTATTATTAGAGCAAGTAATCCCAGCATATTGTTTTGCACATTCATAAGAAACTAAGCTGTAAGAGTGGTTTGCTCGTGCAACACACTCTATCAAATTACCGGACTCAAAGAGACAAATATTATCAGGATTTTGTTGATCAGTTACAGTGTTACTAATTGAGACATAAAGATTTCTATCTTTACCATTATTATCTTTTAAAGTAAAATTGTGTTGTATCGGTAATAAGGCATTTGCATTTTGTTCCTGCACATTAGGAAATTTTACACTTACATCAACAAATTCACCAATATTAACCCCCCATACTTTTTGACAAGTAATTGAATTACTCGCACCAGGACCACAATCAGGTATATCGTCTATGAAATAATCACTAGGTGTTTCTACAGTTCCTATTACTTGCGAGTATACTATCCTAAATCCATTATTACAACCGTTATCTGAAACGCTACATGACATAGGTATTTGTGTATTAATACATGGAGCACCATTTGGGACGCTATTACACGGTTTAATAAAATCTTTATAGGCTGTAGAAGTATGAGTAATTTTTGCTGAAGAAAAATCTATATTTTTTAATTGTGCGCAAGTAGCTAGATCAGGGGTTGTACCTGTGCAAAGTGGAACAAGCTTATTAAAGCTAACACGCACAGTATTATTAATAATATTATTTCTAATATTAGATACTACACAAGGTGGTAAGGTTGAAGACTGCTTAAATTCAGGTTTTCCACTCTCAATATCCTCCTTAGTATTTTTTATACTACATATATTATTAATACTTGCATTGATGCTAATATCATCTAAACTTGGACAATATGGTGGCGGAAAAGGTCCTAAAGGTAATTGTACACAACCAAAAGAATAGCTATCTACAGCACTATTTAATGATCCAAATACTTTAATAACTTCTACTATTAAAGTAGGGAAAATATTAAAAATGGCTCCTATTGCTTTAAAGGTTGATTGAAGTACTTTTATAATTTCTGAATCTTGGTCTATCATACCTAGAACTTGAGCTAATAAACTCGGTAAATTGAGCCCTCCTAGTGTTTCAACTAAAAATGATAATATTTGTGCAATAGGGCTCAGTGCAGTAGTTTGGTGCAGTGGTTGACTATTAGGATTCCAGTCCATAGCATCAGTATTTACTCCGGAATCTGAAACAAGGTTAACGAGTCCAGGATCACTATAAGCACAAAGCTTAGGAGATTTTAAAGTAACTATTTGCCCATCTACGCCGACTATTGTATTATCGTTTTCTGTATAACCGACTTTATTAAGGTGTACTCCATTGGTATAACCTGGATCTGCAGAAGAAGAGGAAGCATTTATTCCAGGAGGTGAAGGTATTTCTGGTACAGCAATTCTAGCACAAACTCTAGTTAACGGTAGACCGTAACCGGTAGGCCATACTACGCATTCTCCATCCCAATTTAAGGTAGAGTTTTGTGACCAACAGGCCATAGCGTTACAACTTTGAATTCTAATGCGGATTTTTGGGGCAAAATAACTACTATTGGGAGCTTCTTCTGCACACCTATTGAGTAAAAAGCCGATAAATGTACCAGGGTAGTCAAATTGCAATAAACAATTATCGTTATCACGACCGTCGCTTTTATTCCAAGGAGGACACAATGTACCAGGTTTAAATATCTTTTCTTTTTGATTTATACTTCCCTTATTCCAAATTTCTGTTCGCTCACTTTGTCCACAATTACATGGATCACTAAAGCATTGGCCTATATCGTTCCAAATAGACGCATACACACTAAATGAGAAAAATAAGGATAAAAAAAATAGTAAATATTTTTTTAACACTTTGGGTATTACCTATATTATATTGTTATTTTTATGTAATTAGTTGTTTTGCCTATATAGTTCTGATTTAATCCTTATTAAGGCATTGTCCATGTGATTTAGAAAAACTCATATTATCACACGATTTAATCTACCATTGTATTACATAGCCCTTATGTCATTCTAGCAATATCTGGAATCTAGTAAAAATAAAAAAATCAAGCTTCTTTATTATATTAAGCTAGCTTCATTCTGGATTTCTACTATGCAGAAATGACATTGAATACCTTTTCAAGGTATTCAATGTCACAACACTCATATAATAGTGAATTAAATCGCTAGAATTTTAAAAATATATTACCGCAGATTGTTTTTAGGTACTGTGGTTAAGTAACGATATAACATTTAAAGGCATGTAACTATGCTTCGTTTTGCATTCCCTTTTTTAGTTCATATTTAATGCGTTATATAAATAATTAACCCAATTATCAGGCGGTCCTTGATGTTTTTCTAGTATTTCTTTATAAATATCCATTTCTTCTTTTTTGCTTGATAAAATACGCACAATTCCGATTAAAGCAGCAATACTTAATTCAGAAGCGATAGATTCATTATCTTTATTAATTAAGAACATCCTTGTAGAAAGTATTAACTGCGATAATTTTCGTATTTCTGAGTTACTTAAACCTAAAATTTTATCTAGATCTTCGATTTTAACGTCAGACGGTAAGATAATTTTAGTATTAATTAAATCAAGCCAAGGTTTTATAGTATATTTTGGATATGATTTAAGATAAATAAAATTGAAATTGCTTACTACAACACCATTATTTTGAGATAGATTATTAAAAATTAAATTTATATTATTATAATAAATCTCAGGTTTATAAAGTTTGTCAAAATTATCGGCAGCAAATATTTTAGGTTTTGTACCTACTAGACTTAAATGATAAGTAAAAGCATAAACTACTGCTGCACAAACACTTTGATGTTTTTTTAAATTGTTATTAAATTGTTCTAAAAATTTTCTCTCTGTTGGATAAAATTGTTTAGAAAAAGGCTCATCCGAAAGTTTATATAAATTAAAACCTATTACTTCCCCTTCACTAATATTAAGGGGGGGGCCATCAAACAATCCATTATATAATTGACCTTCAGTAAAGTTTTTTAATTTATCAAGTATTTGTGCTCCACCTTCATCCTTAAAAATTTCTAATTTTAAAATGTTAGAAAAAATACGTTTTTCTTTTTCAATTGATAAAATTTTATTTTTTAATTTCTCTAGGAATGATACCTCTATGTCACTCAGTGGTGAAACATAATGACCGCTTATTAATTTTAAAAATTCTAAAATGAAAGCCTGTGATTTTTCTGTGTCATCTACTAAAAATGGATTGATAATTTGTTTGTCAAGTTCTAACCATTTGCCTTCTATTGCTTCAATAAAAATTTTAGAATCATTATTATTAGAGACATAAATTATTGTTGGATCATATTTAGTAGTTTCAGATATTAGAAAATTTAATAATACGGTTTTGCCGGTTTTCTCTGTACCAAAAATGCAAGTATTACCTTTATTCGTTTTATCATGAAAATTCATAAAGTATGGAGTGCCTCTTTCCGTTCTAAGTAGAGTTAAAGCCCTACCCCAAGGGTTATATTGGTTACCTAATGGAGTGTTATGAAGAGCAGTAAGAGAAGCGATATGTTCTACGGATAATGGTGACATTCTACGGATGAAGGCAAAGTTAGCAGGTAATTGTGCCCAAAATGTTTGTTCGATATTAAGATCTTCTTTTACATGAACAATACCAAGTTTAAAAAGTTCAGTTGATGCTTTGGCTACGGCGGCATCGAGTTTATTTTCATCTTCTTCTATAACAGCAATTGAAATTTGCTGATTACAAAATTGAAGATTTAAATTAACTTCATCAAGCTTATTAATTCCTTTATGATTAAGTAAGATTGGATCATTAGTAATTTTTAGAATATAATCTTGGCCTTGTAATTTGGATATTACTTGTTTCTTATCAATAAAGTAAAATATTTCAGTGATTATTAACTCAATCGGTAATTGTAGAAATTTATCAAGTGCTTCCGAGGGAGTTTCTTGATATTCTTTTATAGATAGCAAAGAAGTAAATTTTTTATTTTTTTCATAATCTATAACTACTATTTTATCGCTGCTGATAGTATAAGTACTTCTGCCTAGCGCATCAGATAAATCTATTATAGGTACTAAACAATCGTTATTGTTAAGGTTAGCTATTCTGTTATATAAAAATAAAGATTTAGAAAAAACATTGTTATTTTCAAAAATTATGCCAAGTTTTTCAGCACCAAATTCATTTAAATCATTTAAAATATTATTAACGATATTTTCTAGCTTTTGAAAAGCTGAATCTAAGTAGTTATTTTCAAAATCAATAATTAATTTATCAGATAAAGAATTTATTAAGGAATTAAAATTTTTAATATTAATTTTAGCCGAATCATGTACTATAGATACATATAAAGTATTAACAAATTTATCACCCCAGTGATTTTTCTTTTGCCATAATGTATGAATATTGGCAGGTAATAATTTTTTGTAAGGAGTTGGATCGTCTAAATTTTGTTTCTCTCGTATTGTATGTATCCAAAAAGCGAAATCATAATTGGTTACATTCTTTTTTATAGAGGCTCTAACCATTTCACGTAAATTTTGTAACTTATCACTGATTTTTTCTGAATTAATACCATTTATTTTGATAGTTTGTAGTAATTTACCGTCTTTGGTAAGTAAAGTATGTTCATTATAATGACACGCTATAGGTATAAAATTAGGCGCATTATAATTGCATATATCCTTATCAAATTTTCGTAAATCACTAAACACAAATAACCTTAATTTAAATTGTTCTTTAATAAGCGTTTAAGGGTCATTGTTGTATGGACCAGTATGCCACTGTTATCCTATGACTTGAACGCAGAATTTAGAGAATATACTGCCATAAGTTGGTTTCTAAGACACTATAGAAAAGGCTACAGTATGATATTTTAACGATTTTTAAATCCATAAAGTTAAAACCACCCTACATTGCATTACTACAATAAAACTATAGTATGTAATAATATAATAGTATTACATAACTCTACCTTATTATTTTTATTTAATAAACAATTATTCACTATATGTAGTGATTTTTTGTAGCCCTCCCATGTAATTTATCAAGATATCAGGTACAGTTATTGATCCATCTTCGTCCTGATAATTTTCTAATATTGCGACCATAGTTCTGCCTATAGGTAATCCTGAGGCATTTAAAGTATGAACCAAAGTAGTATCATTGCTACCGAATTCTTTATACCTTGCTTTCATTCTACGCGCTTGAAAGTCTCCGCAATTAGAACAACTTGCAATTTCACGATATTGTTTTTGTCCAGGCAGCCATACTTCTATATCATAGGTTTTCTTTGCAGTAAAGCCCATATCTCCAGTACAAAGTAACATAACACGATAAGGTAGGTCAAGTTTTTGTAAAATAGTCTCAGATGCATTCGTTATATGTTCATGTTCATGTTTTGAATCTTCAGGGGTAGTAATAGATACTAACTCAACTTTACCGAATTGATGCAGTCTAATCATACCTCTAGTATCTCTACCGCTGCTACCTGCTTCTGATCTAAAGCATGGAGTGTAAGCGACATAACGCATCGGTAACTTTTCACGCGGTATAATAGTATCGGCAACTATATTTACTAAAGATACTTCTGCGGTTGGAATTAGTCTGTAACCGTTCGTTGTTGTAAAAGAATCTTCGGCAAATTTAGGTAGTTGTCCTGCGTTATACATAGCATTATCTCGGACTAACACTGGCGGTGATATCTCAAAAAAATCAAATTCTTTAGTGTGGACATCAATCATAAAGTTAATTAAAGCACGCTCTAATTTTGCTAAATTACCTTTTAATGTTACAAATCTACTACCTGAAGTTTTAGCAGTTTGTTCAAAATCCATTAAATTTAGTTTTGTACCTAGTTCAAAGTGTTGTTTATTTGGAGCATTATGCTTTATTTTCCCGTAAGTACGTACTAATTTATTCATACTTTGATCTATTCCATACGGTACTTCTTCGTCCGGAATATTAGGTAGCACATTTAGTAGCTCGTTTAACTCATTATTATTATTTAAATCTTGTTCAAGTTCTTCCAATTTTTCATTTATATGCCTGACATCTCTTTGTAACCCCTCAAACTCTTCGCCACTTTTAAGCGTCATGTTACCTAAAATCTTTGATTTGACCTTGCGTGCATGCTGAAATTCTTGAATTAAACTCGTAATTTTTCTTTTTTCTCCATCGAGTTGTGCAATTTTACTCGACATAGGTTCAATAAACCTTTGTCTAAGCTTTTCATCGAACAATTCTTGATTTTCTCTAATCCATTTTATATTTAACATTTAATGCCCTCAGTGTTTTCTATAAAATTACATATAATTATTGAGATTTCATATAATAAAAGTAGAGGTATTGCAAGAGCAAACTGGCTTAAAATGTCAGGAGGTGTTAATATTCCTGCAATAATAAAATTAATTACCACAGCAATGCGTCTTTTTTGTTTAAGCATTTGTACTTTAATTATTTTTACTATATTTAATATTATTATAACAACTGGTAATTGAAAAGCAAGGCCAAAAGCTACAATCAAATGAATAACTAAATTTAGATACTCACTAATTCTTGCTTCTAAAACTATCGGTACTATTATATCACGTTTTTCAAAGCTGAGAAAAAATTTCCAAGCTTTTGGCATTACAAAATAAAAAACAAAAATACTACCGCACCAAAATAAAATAGGTGACATAAATAGAATAAAGGCAATAATTTTCTTTTCATATGGATATAACCCAGGACTGATGAATAAATAACACTCCAAAGCAATTATCGGTGTAATAATAATAAAAGCTGCAAAAGCAGCGAGTTTAACATAGGTAAAAAATGCTTCAGCTAGTCCTGTATAAATTATATTTCGTAAAGTATCTTCACTTAATTTAGCTAGTGGTTTTAATAAAAAACTATAAATATAGTTGCTAAAATAATAGCAAATAGCAAATGTAATTATAAAAATAATAAATATTCTCCATAATCTTGTTTTTAGTTCCAATAAATGTTCTTGAAAACTATATAGTTTCATATTAATTTGTTGATTCTTTAATTTATTAAAAATATATATACTCTATCAACTCCAAAAGTTTGTTACTTCATTTTACAAGAGTTTCAGCGTGAATTATATTAATATATTCTGTGCTTTTTCACTTTGTAGATTCTTTACTCTTTTTGAAGCTAATTTTTGTATACTATTCTCCATTTATTCAGAGTATATCAATATTATAAACCTTTTTTAAGAATTGTCATATTTTTTAGTAAATAGTTTTTTGCTATATATTTTAAAAAAGACCAGTATAAATAGCATACTAAATAAGGTATTGCCAAGAAAGAATGAAGACCAAGTAAGATATTTTGCACAAATACCTCCAATAGCAGCTAAAGTGATACGGTTAAGAGAACTAAAAGAAGCAATAATAGCATATTGTGTAGCGACAAATTCACTATTGCAGAGATTTGCAAAATATATGGAGATAATTGTTCCAGCAAAACCGGAGCAAAAATTTTGTACAGTGACAGTTATTATAAATGTTTGTATATCATACCCAACAATAGCAAGAATCATAAACATAAGTGGTGATAATAATTGAATAATTCCACCGATTAAAACACTACACAATATACCGATTTTTACAGATAAAATTCCGCCTAGTGTTCCTCCAATGATCATAACTAGTAATCCATAAGCTTTGTAAATAACAGCAATTTCATGAGTGGTAAAACTTAAGTCTAAGAATAAAGGTGAGCTCATAGCCATCGGTATAGAGTCGGCAGCCTTATATAAAAAGACAAACAGCATAATTAGTAGTAAATATGGTTGATTGTTTTTTAGAGATATAATGCTACTTTTAATAACATCAAAATATTGCTTTAGGCTTATTAGATTAGTAGTGGCGTGATGCTGCTCTTTAGGCTTTGGCTCTTTAATACATAGAATTAATATAGGCCCTGGAAGAGTAATAAATAGAGCAAATTCATATACTATACTCCAACCAAAAATAACTGATAAATATAAAGCACCAACGCTACTAAGTAGCATACCGAGACGAAATCCTATGTTATTAAACGTAAAAGCTAGTGAAAGTTCTTCTTTTGAAGTGGGCCTCTCAATGCGGTATGCATCAAGTATAATATCTTGAGTAGCAGCGCAGAAGGAAATGATAAGTAAGATAATTGTAGTAATATATAAATTATCACAAGGGCTCACGCTTAAGAAGCTAGTTATTGCTATAATAAGAAATATTTGTGAGATTAATGCCCAGCCACGCCTATGACCAAATTTAGAGCATAAAAAAGGTATAGAATATTTATCGATAAAAGGTGACCATATGGCTTTTAAACAGTATGGAAAAGCCGCCAGCGATATTGAACCAATTATATCAGTAGTATATTTTGCTTCAGATAATTGATATGGAACGGTAAAAAAAATTAAATTAAACGTAAGACCAGAAATTAAGCCTAAAAATAAAATACCAATTAAATATAATTTTCCTTGCACAAGACTTAACTATTTATATTTCATTCTGAGAGAATAAGGTGCTACTTTAGAAAATATTTTACCGACTACTGGTATTTTGGTTACAATGCTACTGATTAAAAAAAATGAAGGAATGACGTTACCTTTTACTGTAATTAATTGTTGTTTAGTATCAATATTACCTTTCATAGTAAAATCAAAAAATGGTCCATGTGCTTCTGTATCAGAAATTGTAATAACATCTCCTCGATAAGTAAATTTACCGGTCATATCTTCAAATAAAATATTTTTGTTATTAGTTATTGAACTAAGAAAACCTGGTAATGAAACAAAAGAAACAAGTCGTGTTAAAAAAGGAGTATCAACTACTGTAAAATGTTTTATAGAAAATCTACCATCTAATATTGGAACAATCTCACCTTTTTTTACCTTATATCTTTTAGTGTTTAAGTGAAGGTTAATATGACCGTTTTGCATAGTAGTATACATTCCTAGTCCTTTAAGCAATGCTCCGGCATTATCAGACTCAATGAGCCATTGTTCAAAAGTTTCTTTAGCAGTAAGCAACATTTTAACTTTTTTATTAGCGATATTTGCATTTAGAAAACCAGAAAAACACCTTACTTTATCACATTTAATTGCTAAATCAAGATTGTTAAGAGTTACATTATTCTTTAAGAGTATTTTTGATATTTTAGTTTTTAAAATAATATTACGTGTAGAGTCTCCCTCTTTTTCTAAAAATTGCATCATATTAGAGTCGGAGAGGTCAAGTTTACTACCTTGGAGTATAGTACTATGATTATGTTCATTTATAATTATTTTGCCGTTTAAACTTGTTTCTAGAAAATTAATAGATGGTATGGATATATTATAAATATTATTTTTAATTAAGACATTACCATTGATGGTTAGATTGTCTTCCCCTGAAAGATTAAATTTGATATCTCTATCAGAATTTCTATTATTTAGTTTAGCATATAAATTTAAATTAGCCTTTTTATATAATTTTTTATGAATAGATACTTTATCTATATAAAATTCTAAATTATCAAGATTAGAATTAATAGTAATAAAACTCTCATCATTATGTTGTTTTTTATACTCAAAATTTAGGACTGTACTACCTGAAATTAATTTTAATATTCCTAATTTTTGATTATTTGCTGTAATATTACTTTTTATTTTGAATAGGCAATTATTATCTTTATCAGATATATTATGGTCGTAAGTAAAGCTACTTGCATAATTATTAATTTTACCTTTGCCATTAATACTTAATTTGTTATCTTTGAAGCTACCTTTAGCTTCGCCGTTTTGTAACAAGATATTATCACCTAGAGTACTAAAAGATATATTTGTTAATGTCAATAAGACATTATAGCTATTACTAATATTTGGATTAATAGGAATTATTAACTCTATTGTTGTATTGGCTGTTCCTTTTATTTTTTTAAGGTCAATATTTTGAGCCTTAATATTTTGATATGCATTGTTTGGAACAAAGTCAATTAAATCACTAATTTCTCCCTTAGCAGTAGCGTTAAAAACAAATTGTGATTTGTCAAATCCTTCCCATTTAAAAGTCATAATTCCATCAGAAATAACGCTTTTACCACTATAAGCTTCGTTAATTAAAAATTTTACTTCTGGTCCTGAAATAATAATATTAGTATTAACCTTAGTTAAAGGTGGTAAATCTTTATGATATTTATACTCAAAATTTGAGATATGTAAGTTTGCTTTAAAACTATCTTCTAATAAAATATTTTTTTTAAAAAACCTTCTGTCTAATTTAATGCTTAATTCCCCATTTTGGATGTGACCTTGTTTAATATGTTCTTGTAAATATAATATTACGGGATTATTCGGAATAACTTTTTCTAATGTTTGATAAATTATTAAAGGAATATTTGCTGCATTGGCACTTGCGTTGATATTTTTATCAGTTATTATGCTATTTAGTGATAAAAAAGCTTTGTCTCCAAAAGTAAGTTTACAACCAATGATTTTAGGATTATTTCTAGAATTTATGGCTTTATAGGAGCATAAGGCGTTTCCTATAGGTAAGGTAGCTTTTTGCTTACCACCTAGAATATCACTTTTTATTGAAGTTAAGTGTATATCGGTTAACATATCTTTTGTAATGATATTCAACGCATAATTGCCATTCATTGCAATATTTATAATTTCTTCGTTGTTACTTGATACTACAGAAAATTTATCAATATTAAAATTAGCAAGCATTGATGAATTAAATAGTAAATTTTTAAAATTAAAAGAAAGATTAAAACTGTTAATTTCTCCTTGAGCATTACCTATAAGATTTAAGGAAATTTTATCTACTGATAAGTGGTTCTTTTTAAATTCTAAATTATGTATTACAGCTTTTACATCATTTTTACTTAAATAAAATTCAATTATTTTTTTCAAAGGCTTATTCAGATAGCCTTTGTTTGCACTATACACAACTAGAGTTACAGCCAAAAACAATGAAATTATAATTATAGCAACACTAAAAAAAGCTTTTTTCAAGAAATTCATTTGAATTTATAGATTGACTTAAAATATGACAAAAGCTTTACTCTTGTAACATCAATAAAATATAAAGTATAATCTAACAAATTAATATAAAAAACCACAAAAAATTATGAATATTACATTTATCGGTAGTGGATATGTTGGATTGGTTTCAGGTATTATTATGAGCTATTTAGGTCATAATGTTACTTGCATTGATAATGATAAAACTAAAATTTCTAAATTAAACAAGCGAATATTACCTATTTATGAATTGAACCTTGATGAATATTTGCAACAAGCTTTAGCAGCTGGAAGATTAAAGTTTATAGATATTTATAATAATGAGCTTCAAAATGCTGAAGCAGTATTTATTACAGTTGGCACACCTTCAAAAGAATCAGGAGAAGCAGATTTAAGATGTGTTTATGATGCTATTGATAAAGTTTCTATGTATATAAACAAAGATTGTTTAATAATAATCAAATCTACTGTTCCTCCTAATAGTTGCATTAATATTATTGATTATTTAAAAGCAAAAGGCTTTTTATTTAATGTTGCTTCAAATCCAGAGTTTTTAAGAGAAGGCACAGCGGTAGAAGATTTTTTATATCCTGATCGTATAGTTATTGGTGTAAATAACTTAAAATCAGAGGAAATTTTAAGAAAAATTTATATGCCTTTAATAGAGCAAGGAGTAAAGTTTGTGGTTACTGATTTAGTTACTGCTGAGCTTATTAAATATGCTTCAAATAGTTTTTTAGCTACTAAAATTGCTTTTATTAACGAAATTGCTGACTTATGTGAGAAGACTAGCAGCAATATTAAAGATTTATCTAAAGGTATAGGGCTTGATCAGAGAATTGGTCAAAGTTTTTTAAATGCAGGACCAGGTTTTGGTGGTTCATGTTTTCCAAAAGATATTTTGGCATTAAATAATCTTTTTGAGAGCTATCATATTGATAGTAAAATTCTTAAGGCAGTAATTACAAGCAATAGAGAGCGTCCTAGTAATATAGTAGATAAGATAAATAAGCTATTAGATGGAGATATCAAAGATAAAAATATAGTGATTTTAGGCTTAACATATAAAGCAGGAACAGACGATATTAGAGCTAGTCCAGCAATTGAGATTATTAAAGTTTTACTAAGTAGAGGTGCTAGAGTAAAAGCATTTGATCCAATTGGTTGTGCAAATGCTATAAAAACTTTTGAAAATAAAAATTTATTATATTTAGACTCAGCAGTTGAAGCTTGTAAATTAGCGAACATTATAGTTATTGCTACTGAATGGTTAGAGTTCAAGGAGCTTAATTGGCAAGAAATTTATAGTCTAGTAAAATCTCCAATAATTATTGATCTTAGAAATATCTTAGATAGTGAAGCAATGAAAAAAGCCGGCTTTAAGTATTATAGTATTGGGACTAAATTTTAACATGCAATCTGAGTTTATACATTTAAGAGTGCAAAGCTCTTATTCTTTTTTAGAAAGTGCATTAACAGTTGAGAAAATAGTAGAACTTGCTGCATCGAGTAAAATGTCTGCTATTTGTTTAGCAGATAGAGGAAATTTATTTGGATCTTTAGAATTTGCTTTGTATGCAATAAAAAAGGGTCTGCAGCCATTGCATGGCGTTATTCTTAATATAAAATATAATGTAGATATTTTTGCTCAAATTTTGCTTATAGCTAAAGATGAAATCGGCTATAAAAATTTACTTAAATTATCAAGCCTTACTTTTACCAAAAATGATCGTAAAATATGTGACCATATTAGTTTTGATGATTTAATCGAACATCATGAAGGGTTAATAGCACTGTGTTGTTATACTGATGGTATTATTGGGAAATGTTTACTAGCTCATAATGAAGAACAAGCCATTATGTTTGCACGTAAATTACAGCATATTTTAGGAGAACGCTTTTATTTTGAAATTATGAGGCATGATTTACCTGAAGAACAGTTTATTGAAGATACATATATTAGAATTGCTGCTGATCTTGCTATTCCACTCGTTGCTACCAATAAAGTATTATTTAGCCACAAAGATATGCATGATGCACATGATGTATTATTATGTATTTCAGCTGGTGTTACTAAAGAATATCCTGACCGAAAAACAGTTAGTGAAAATTGTTATTTTAGGTCATCGGCTGAAATGATAGAACTTTTTTCTGATCTACCTAGTGCAATTGAGAATACTGTAAATTTAAGAGAACGTTGTTATTTTGCTGCACATGCAAATCCGCCGATGCTTCCTAACTTTGCAACGCAAGATATTAGTGAAAAGGATTTAATCAGAAAAGAAGCAAAAGAAGGATTACTAATAAGGCTTGCTACAAAATTTAAGACTGAAAATATTGCTCTAGAACATCAAGAAGGGATTAAAGCTAAATATTTTTCTCGTCTTAATTATGAGCTGGATGTTATCTGTAATATGGATTTCGCCGGCTATTTTTTGATTGTATCTGATTTTATTAAATGGAGTAAAAAGGAGGGAATTTTAGTCGGCCCGGGTAGAGGATCTGGTGCCGGATCAGTTGTTGCATGGAGTCTGCTTATTACAGATCTTGATCCCATTAAATTTGGTTTATTATTTGAAAGATTCTTAAACCCTGAGCGTATTTCAATGCCTGATTTTGATATTGATTTTTGTCAAGAAAGGCGTGAAGAAGTTATTAATTATGTACGTTCTAAATATGGTAATAATAGAGTAGGGCAAATTATAACATTTGGTAAGATGCAGGCTAAAGCTGTGATTAAAGATGTTGCCCGCGTATTTAGTTTACCATATAAATATGCTGATTATTTAACCGAGTTAGTACCATTTAGTGCTGTTAATCTTGTAACTCTTGAGCAGGCAATTCGTGAAGTGCCTGAACTTGCAAATGCTGCTAAAGGGAATGGGCTATATAATTTAGACGGTGAAGTAGAGTTAATTAAGCAGGTACTAGATACTTCATTAATTCTTGAAGGATTACATCGTCATTCATCAACGCATGCAGCAGGTATTATAATTGCAGGTAGTGATTTAGTCGATATAGTACCAGTATATAAGGATACTGGCTCTGATATGTTAATAGTAGGTTATTCTATGAAATACTGTGAGATTGCTGGTTTAATTAAATTTGATTTTTTAGGTTTGCAAACTCTCACAGTTATTACCAATTGTAAAAAGCTACTGAAAGAGCAGGATATAGAAGTGGATTCTAGCAATATGACTTTTGATGATGAAAAAACTTATCAAATGTTATGTAAAGGCAAAGGAGTAGGTGTATTCCAGTTTGAAAGTGTCGGTATGAAAGATGCACTTAGGCGTCTGAAGCCAGACTCAATACATGATTTAATAGCTCTTGGTGCTTTATATAGACCAGGACCTATGGAAAATATTCCAACATATATAGCTTGTAAACATAAGTTACAACAGCCTGATTATTTACATGAGCTATTAATACCCATTCTTGAAGAAACTTACGGTGTTGTAATATATCAAGAGCAAGTACAAATGATTGCACAAGTTCTTGCTGGATATACTTTAGGGGCTGCTGATTTGCTTCGTAGAGCAATGGGTAAGAAAATTAAAAAAGAAATGGAAGAGCAAGAAGAAATTTTTGTTAAAGGAGCCGTTGCTAACAATATTTCGGAGTCTCAAGCTAAATCTATTTTTGCTACTGTAGCTAAATTTGCTGGATACGGTTTTAATAAGGCGCATGCCGCAGCTTATGGTGTTATTTCATACCAAACTGCCTATCTTAAAGCTAACTATCCAGCAGAGTTTTTAGTTGCATGCTTAAATCTTGAATTAAATAATCACGATAAAATTAATTTATTTTTGCAAGAAGCAAAGGATAATAACATAAAAATTATTGCACCGAATATTAATATTTCCAGCGGTTATTTTAGTGTAGTCTCTTGTCGTTCTAGCGGCAGTGGGAATCTAAATAAAACGCAAGTTCATTCTAGAGATATTTTAAACAATAATAAAAAAAATCTTCAAGTTTACAAAAATACGAAGATAGATTCTAGCTTTTGTGAGAATGAAATTAAGAGTATAGTATTTGCTTTAGGAGCTATTAAAGGTGTTACGCTGAATTTTAGTAAGTTAGTAATAGAAGAGAGAACAGCTAGAGGAGCTTTTAAATCAATTATTGACTTTATTGAAAGGTTGTCGCCGAAGTATATTAATAGTAAGTTACTTGAAAATTTAATCAAAGCAGGCTGCTTTGATGAACTGCATAATAATCGGTTACAATTATTGTTAAGTATTCCAAGGTTACTTGCTTACTCAGTTTCGTATCATGAGGAGCAGGCATCTAATCAATTGAGCTTAATTAAAGTGTCTAGTTTAAGTCCTAATGTATTAGTAGCAAGTAATGATGCCGATAAAAATACCTTGGCTTTTTATGAGTTTGAAGCTATAGGCTTATTTATCTCTAATCATCCACTTACAGGATATAAAGAAATATTTCATCGCTTAAATATTTTAAGTGTTGCCGATTTATACAATAATCTGCCTGATGGTACTAACAGGGTAACTCTTGCTGGTGTAATACAAAAAAAAGACTCTCGTATGTCGGCAAGAGGTAGATTTGTTACGTTAGTGCTTTCTGATCCTGAAAATATTTTTGAGTTAAGTATTTTTAGTGAAGAAGTTTTGAAAGATTATGTGCATTTACTTGATATTAAAAGTTTGGTAGTTGTTAATTGTGACATAGTTAAAGATGAAGGAGGGATAAAGCTAACGGCAAAAAGCTTCTTGTCAATTAAAGATGCTATTAATGATCAGCAATTTGAGTTGCAGCTTTATCCACACAATTATGAAGAATTAAAACAAATAGTAACGATACTCGCATCTCGTATAAATAAAGGAGAGCAAGCTAATACCAAAGCTACAATATATCTGCAAAGTGAAACGGTTAAAAATTTTATAGCAAAAATTATATTACCTGAAAGATTCTTCCTCCAATGGCAAGATTTTGAGTTTTTTAAACAATATAACAAAAATTAACTTTTATTATAGTATGTTTTTACTTTGATACTATGCTAGTAAAAGGATATTTTCATAGTAGTTAGCAAGACTTAGAGTACAGGTGTAACAGAACATACTACTATTGTAATCAATGATAACTTAGAATAAAGTTCTATAGGTTTTAAATATGACTGTGATCTTATAAAATAATAAGCATTTAAGTTCTTTAATAGTCCTGATTTAGGGCTTAGAAATGAAAAAGAGCTAAGGAAATATTTGATAAATACTAAATCAAGGCTATTAAATAGCAGTTACTTCTTCTACTAAATATTATGATGTTCTATGCCGTAAGAAAGCTATGATTTAGTGGACAGCAGATGAAAAGCCTAAATATTCTTTTTATAGGTGTTTGTCCTAAAAATAGTCTTGGGGGGGCAAAATGTGAGAACTGAACATATAGAGAGAGCTATGAGTGAACAAGTATAAAAGATAAACATGATGTTGTGTTAATAGTAGTAAAAATACAAGGAATCTCTAAGCTACATATAAAAGATTGTTTCAATTGTAGTGATCTAATAAAATTAATAGAAGGTAAGTAAAGAATTGAGGAAATTAGTATAATAAAATGGAAAGTAGTTAATACCGTTGATCATGACATTTCAAGATCCCAGAATAGCAGTTGAAAAAAACAAGGATTAGAGGAATTAATGGCAAGTATATCTTTACTGAAAAAGTAATACAAAATTCTCTAATATTGATGTGAATCTTATAGTTTCTAAAGATAGATAAATAGTTACAATTCAAAGTGCAGTAAAGTGTATATAAACATTATGGTAGCGATATCCAGATAAGATTGTTCACTAAGAAAGTGAGACTTATTTACCAGGAGATTTTAAAAATAATATAAATACTAATAGAAAAACACGCAATCAAGAGAAAAGGGAGGGAATAGCTAGAATTATAAAATAAGTTGTTACAATTCAACCATAAAAACAAATTATAATTGTAATATATCTACTTTATCTAATTGTGCCCATGTAAAATTTTCATCTTCTCGACCAAAATGACTATAAGAAGCTGTTTTTTGATAGCATTGAGTACGGAGCTCAAGGTGTTTAATAATTTTACCTGAACGTATGTCAAAATGTTTTGTTATTAGCTTAGTAATTTGTTCGTTACTTAATTTACTAGTACCAAAAGTTTCGGCATAAACAGATACTAGTGCTGTGACTCCAATTGCATAAGATATTTGTATTTCACACCGATCAGCAAATCCTGCTCCTACTATATTCTTAGCAATATAGCGTGCCATATAAGTAGCTGATCTATCTACCTTAGTCGGATCTTTTCAAGACAAAACACCACCACTGTGTCTTGTCATATCTCCATAAGTGTTTATAATTTTTCTACTGGTCAAACCACAATCAGCAACAGGACCACCTATAACAAATCTACCAGTAGCATTAATTAAACATTTAGTATCTTTATTAAGGCAATTGCTTGGTAATGTTGGTTTAATGATTTCTTCCATTACTGCTTCTATAAGGTCTTTTTGCTGTATTTCTGGATGATGCTGAGTTGATAAAACTACTGCATCAATTGCAATAGGTTTGTTATTTTCATATCATAATGTGACTTGGGATTTTGCATCATGTCTAAGCCAAGATAGTATATTTTTTTATGTAAATATGCTTGCCTTTTCATTAAAAGATGTACCTAATAAATAGGTGCCGGTATTAAACTATCTGTTTTAATTACAAGTATAGCCGAAAACCATACCTTAATCTCCTGCTCCTATCTCATCATCACCATCATTATCAACACCCATAGCTATCTGCTGATTGTTTAATTATAGATGCATTACATCACAACAATTACCGTCAAATCCATAACCTGGATTATTATAGCCGATTTCTTGTACTTTAATTCCGTACTATTTGTTCAATATCTACGTAGGTACTAGTAGTAATTGTACCATCTACAAATACTAAGCCATTTGTTACAAAGGTTTCACGGTAACACGCCATTTGGATCTTGTTTCAGGATTGCATCAGAAATTTGATCAGCTATTTTATCTGGATGTCCTTCAGAAACTGATTCAGAAGTGAATATTAAATTTTGCATTTAATGAATCTCCATCCAGTTGTTTCCTGTTTTAACTTCAGTAATTATAGGTACAGCCATATTAGTAGAATTTTCCATAATTTGTTTAATAATTGGTATTACAAGATCAATTTCATCAATTGGTGCTTCAAATAGCAATTCATCATGAATCTGCAGCGCTAACCTTGTTTTAAGTTTACATTTTTCTATTTCTCGATCTAGATTGATCATAGCAATTTTGATTATATCAGCATTAGTTCCTTGGATTGGTGCATTAATGGCAGCACGTTCAGCAAATTGTTTAAGCTTTTTATCATGAATTGATGGTACAAAACATTTTCTACCAAAAAAATTGGTAACATAGCCATTGATGCTAGCAAAAGCTTTTGTTTGCTTCATATATTCTTGTACACCATTATATTCAGCAAAATATTTCTTAATATATTCAGAAGCTTCACTATTACTAACGTTTAATTGCTTAGCAAGCCCAAAAGCACTAATACCGTAAATAATACCAAAATTTATGGCTTTTGCTTTACGTCTATGTTCACTCGTTAATTCATTTTTTTGTAAGTTAAAGATCTGACAAGCAGTTTGAGTATGAACATCATCTTTATTAATAAATGCTTGCTTTAGAGATTCTATATTTGCAATGTGACTTAATATTCTAAGCTCAATTTGAGAATAATCTGCTGATATTAATTTGTAACCTTTTTCAGCGATAAAAGCTTGCCTAATTTTATTTCCTTCATTTGACCTGATAGGTACGTTTTGCAAATTAGGGTCTTGTGAACTAAGCCTTCCTGTAGTAGTAGAAGTTTGTAAGAAAGTCGTATGAACTCTGTGTGTTATATTATCTATTTGCTTTGGTAAACTATCGGTGTAAGTATTTTTAAATTTTGTAAGCTGGCGCCATCTAAGTAATAAATCAGCAATGTAATGCCCATGTCTGCTAAGTTTGTCAAGTATCTCAGCACTTGTTAAGTAAGAATTTGTTTTAGCTGAGCTTTTACCAAACGGCAGCTGCATTTTCTCAAATAGCACTTCACCTAATTGTTTAGGCGAACCAATATTAAATTTAACTCCACTAAGAGCAAAAATTTCTTCTTCAAGTTTTAAAATTTCTATCCCAAATTCAGAGGATAATTGTGTTAAGTAATTAGCGTCTACTTTGATACCGATTTTCTCCATTTTATCTAAAATAAAACAAATAGGTAAATCAATTTCTTTATAAAGTCTAAAAGCTTTATTCTCCTTAAGCTCTAATATAATTTGTTTGTAAAGATCAGCAAAATTTGCTACTATTTTTGCTGATTCAGCAATGATATTTTCTATCGAAACTTCCTTCTGAGCATTTGCAAATAAATTCTTTTGCATTATACCTGCTGATAATGCGTAATGCATTAATTCTAAATCATCGATAGCTGTAATTTTTTTTGCTTGTCCTGAATAAAATTTAAGTAGATGTTTAAGAGAGTAAGTAATTTTTTTTATTGATTTATCAGTTAATAAATTAAAGATAATATTTGAGAACCATGTATTATTACCCTTAAGATTATAAGAAAATAAATCATTCGATGAATTCAATATTTTAATAATATAACTTTTATTTTTTAGTGATAAAATAAAAGCAAGATTTATTCCTTTATGTTGTGCTAAATATATTCCAAGTATTCCTACTTTTTGAGCTTCTTTTGCAAAATTTTCAAGTTCAAGATTAGTACTAATTTCTTTTACATCTAATACTTTATGGTCTAAAGTTTTCTTATGTTCGTTAATTTTAATATTAAATAAATGTTCTACTCTTTTATATAATGATCTAAAGCCATATTCCTGTAGAAAATTAGTTATTTTATTTTCATTAGGAGGTGACCATTCTAAAGCATTCAACTGAAAATCTAAATCAACATTAGAGTCAAGCCCGACTAATTGCCATGAAATTAGTGCCACTTCTTTTGAATTTTGTAATATTTCACGTTGTTTAGAACTAGGGATTTGCTCTAAAGAATTCAGTATATTTTCTACTGAACCAAACTGCTCTATAAGGTTACTTGCTGTTTTGGGTCCAATAGATGGCACACCTGGTATGTTATCAGTTCTATCGCCAGTTAATGCCATCACCTCACGTAATTTATTAGAAGTAGTACCGAATTTTTTAACAACATCATATTCTGTAATATATTTCCCTTTTATTGGATCATATATTTTAATATTCTTACTCATTAACTGTAATAAATCTTTATCAGAGGATATAATAATTACATCTTCTCCAAGTTTAGCTGTCTTGATAGCAAAAGTTGCAATAATATCATCAGCTTCATAACCTTTTTTTTCTAGAATAGAAAAATTTAAATTACTTGCAATGTAACGAACTAGAGGTAATTGCACAATCAAATCCTCAGGTGTAGGTGGACGGTTGGCTTTATAGTCAGCATAAATTTTATGGCGGAAATTTTTTCCTCCACTATCAAATACTACTGCAGCATGTTTAGGCTTAAAATCATTAAGTAATTTCAGCAGCATCGATGTGAAACCGTAAACGGCACCAACAGGTTGACCTTGTGGTGAAGTTAAAGGAGGTTGTACATGATAGGCTCTAAAAACAAATCCGTATCCATCTATTAGTAATAAAGTATTTTTATGCGTCATTTTATAATTTAAGTGATTTCTTTACATACCACCGTCCATATCACAAACGTGGTATCTATAAAAGTATTAATTAATATACAAATTTTTTCTAAGATACCTCAAAATTAAGTTGTGGTATGAAAGACCGCTTTTTTGAACAAAGCTCACAATCATAAGCAGAAACTTATAACCCCACTAAACTTTTAGCAAAATCGTGTCGATCGAATATTTTTAAATCTTCTATCTGTTCACCTACACCGATAAAATATATTGGTAAATTAAATTTCTGTACTACTCCGACAATTACCCCTGCCTTAGCACTACCGTCAAGCTTGGTGATAATAAGCCCTGTTAAACTAGTAGCATTATTAAAATGCTCAACTTGGCTATAAGTATTTTGTCCTGTAATAGCATCGATTACTAAAATGCTATGAGTTGGCATATCTTGGTCTAGTTTTTTTATAACTTTTACAATCTTAGCTAATTCATCCATTAAATTTTTTTTATTATGAAGTCTACCTGCTGTATCAATAAACAGTACATCGATATTTTGTTTTATTGATTCTTCCATAGCACGATAAGCAATGCTTGCAGGATCAGCTGATTCTTCACCGGTAATAAGTAAGGCATTTGCTCTATGCACCCAGTGACTTAACTGGTTTATAGCAGCAGCTCTAAAAGTATCACAAGCAGCAACTGCCACTTTTTTATCTTTCATTGAGTACATAGCAGCTAGCTTACCTATAGTTGTAGTTTTACCAGCACCATTAACACCACAAACTAAAACTACATTTAATTTACTTTCATTTAAAGTAAAAGGAGTTTCTGACTTTAATAATTGCTCTTCTATTATCTTAGCAAGAGACTCTTTTACTTCAATACTCGTGGCTTCTTTATTAAACTTTATCTTTTCAAATTCCTCAATAATTTTAGTTACTACTAAGCTGCTCATATCACTTGAAATAAGTAACTCTTTTAGCTCTTCTAAAGTTTCTTTATCTAGTTTTTTTTTATAAAATATTTTATCAATACCTTCTGATATTTTACTAGAGGTCTTAGACAAACTTTGTTTTAATTTACTAAATATCGGAATCATATATAAGGCTATCTCTTTTTCTTACTTTTATTTTTATGCTTATTATTATCAGTAGTTTTATTGAATCTACCTAAATTTTTAACAAATTTTTGTAATCCGTTAAGTTCTGTTCCATATGTTTTAGTATATTCACGGATTATTTCTATAGCTTGTTTATGAGAGTCGTTAATTATTGTTACTTCTTTCATTAAATTATTATTATCAAATGTAATTTTTACTATTTTCTGCCTTATAATTTTTGGATTAAGCCAAGCTTTTTGAGACATAACTCTCTCAACGTAATACCAAGTATTTTGAGAATATTTAGGGATTATAGTAGGTGTGCCGACTAATTCTACTACTTCCATCTTATTTAGTTTTTTAGATTCTAGTTGCACAAGTGCTAAATCATCTATGGACTGTCCTCTATTTTCAATAGTTTGGCAGCTGCTTAAAGAAAAAAGAGTTAATATACTAAAAATGCATGTTATAAAAATTTTCATAAGTTTAATTTTATCTAGATTTTATTACAAGGTTATAATATACTGCTTCACTAATTTGACAAATACTTTTTATTTGAATAATTAATATTAAAGAGGTTTGAATGGCAGTTCCAAAGAAGAAAACATCAAAATCAAGACGTAACATGAGGCGTTCACATTTAGCACTTGGTAAAGTTAACGTAATAGTTGATTCACAGACTGGAGAATATAAACTTCCACATCATATTTCTTTTGTTGATGGTACTTACAATAATCGTCAAGTAATAATAAAAAAAACTGAATCTGGGGAAGAAATAGCTTAAAGCTTAAATATTTATGACTTGTAAAATTATTGGCTGTGGTGGATACTTACCTTCAAAAATAGTTAGTAATGATGAACTTGAGAAATTTGTTGATACTAATGATGAATGGATTAGAACAAGAACTGGCATTTTGCAGCGCCATGTAGCAAGTGATACTGAGTATACTTCTCATCTTGCTTTAAAATCAGCAGAAAAGAGCATAGCAGATGCTGGTATATTCATAAATGATATAGATTTAATTATTATATGTACTACTACTCCCGATAATAGTTTTCCATCTGTTGCTACTAAATTGCAAGGGTATCTTGGCTTAAATAATGTACCTTCTTTTGATTTACAAGCCGTATGTGCTGGTTTTATTTATGGGTTGCAGGTAGCACATTCTCTTATTTTATCAGGTAAATATAAAACTATTTTACTTATAGGGGCTGAAAAAATGACCTCGTTGTTAGATTGGAATGATAGATCTACTTGTGTTTTATTCGGCGATGGGGCGGGTAGCGTAATATTACAGCATAGCAATGATGATTCAGGTTTAATAGATAGTAATATCTTTTCAAGCGGAGCTGATTACGAAATATTATATACAAATGGCGGCGTAGGTATGAATAATAACAGCGGTAAAATAGTTATGCAAGGGCAAAAATTATTTCGTCATGCAATTGAGAAAATGCAACACTCTATAGAAGAGTTATTACAAAATAATAATTTTACTATAAAAGACATTAATTATTTTATTCCTCATCAAGCAAATATCCGTATTATAAATAAACTTGCTGAATTATTAAATGTAGAAGAATATAAAATAGTAAAGACAGTAGAAAAACATGCTAATTGTTCAGCAGCATCTATTCCTCTTGCTTTAAATACTCTTAAAGCTTCAGGTAATATTAAAAAAGGTGATATTATATTATTTTCTGCTATCGGCGCTGGTTTAACTTGGGGAAGTGCACTAATGAGATGGTAAATGTAGAGTTCTTAATGAAACTCTACTTCTAGAGATAATTTTGACAAGGGTTTGATACTTGAATCCTTAGAGCGTCTATGTATTTGCAGATCGCAATGAAATGTTTTCTCCAAAATTTCTGTTTACAAGTGAGTTTTAGAATAACTCTAATGATATTTTTACAACATATATATAAGAGTAATTATATTTAACTAATATTTTAGACTTTAAATAATGAAATAATGGTATATACTACTCGATATAGCTTATTGCTAACTAGAGTGAATTCAATTATTAACTAAGGAGTTTAATTATGAAAATAACAAAAATTACGTTAGCTTTTCTTACATTGTTTGTGCTTGCAGGGTGTAATAAAACAAAGAGACTAGCACAATTTGATGGTATGGTGAATCAATCAGAAGAAACATCATTAATGAAAGATTTTGAGAAACATACAGGTAATACTATATGGTTTGCTTTTGATAGCTCTGATTTATCGCAAAAAGCAAAAGAAGAGTTAGAGAAACAAGCTTGCTGGTTATCAAGACATCCTGACATAAAAGCTACTATTGAAGGGCATTGTGATGATAGAGGTACCAGGGAATATAACTTAGCTTTGGGTGAAAAAAGAGCAGCAGCAGCGCAAAAATTTTTAGTACATAAGGGAATTGCAGATCACAGATTAAATACAATATCTTACGGTAAAGATAGACCAGCTATGATGGGTAATACTGAGGAAGCTTTTGCCTACAACCGTAGGGCTGTAACAGTTATACATAAGTAAAAATTATCTATATAATTTAGTATTAAAAAAGGTTGAGTTAGTTAGCTCAACCTTTTTTATTTAATAATCCTAAAAATATAAAAATTTTACTAGACTTAACTTCATAATAATTATATAACCTTCAAGTAAAAAGGGTCTGTAGCTCAGTTGGTTAGAGCACGCCGCTCATAACGGTGTGGCCGTAGGTTCAAGTCCTACCAGACCCACCACACAGATTCTTATTTAAATTCGCATTAGAACTGAATTTATAATGATTAATCTAAAAACACTTTCTGGGTATCTTACTAAATTATATTCTAAGTGTTTCTTTATCATCCTATTGCTTTTAATTTGGTTGTTAATTATATCAAATATTTTTGATCTTTTACAAAAATTCAAAAATATTTATGTTCCTTTTAGTTTTTTTTGGCGGTTTTTTTTATATAAAATTCCTTATCTGCTAAACCAAGTATCTTCTTTAATTAGTTTTACTGCTATGTTATTTTTTCTTAGAAATCTAATAAAAAATAATGAATTAATGGCTATATTATCTAGCGGTATTCACATTTGGCAAGTACTTATTATTCCATGTATTATAACTTTAATTTCAGGCATAATTTTTACGACTATATTAAATCCTATCGGCACCATAGGTTTACAGAAATATGAGTTATTAGAAGCAAAATTGACTAACAAATCACCAAATGAAGGTATAATATCTAAATCTGGTTTATTATTTTTTGAAGCGTTAAATAATGAGAATCAAATCATTCAGACACAATTTATTAATGTTGCTGAGAAAAAATTAAATAATATTACAATTTTATTTATTGATAATAATAACTCTTTTTTAAAAAGGATTGATGCACTATACGGTATTATTGAAAATAAAATGTTACATTTAAATAGAGTTAAGGTTTTTACAAAAGAAGGTACTACAGCTTATAATAATTTAACTATACAGACAAATTTATCCATCAATAGCCTAGTGAATAAGTTTATTCATCCTGAGATGGTTTCTATTTGGGGTTTACCTAAATTAATTAATGAATTATTAAGTTCAGGTTTACCAGTTATTAATTATCAAATTTATTATTACAAGCAATTATTTAAACCTATAATGATGATGGCAACTATAATTTTAGCAAGTTGTTTTATTAGTCTTAAACAGCATGATAATTCACAAGAGAAAACATTGATATTAGGTTTATTTTCAGGTTTTATAGTATATTCATTATCGGAAATATTACTGAAGATACTTACTTATAATAATCTTTCTTTAATGGCTGCTATTTTATTACCTAGTTTGCTAATATTTTTTATTAGTAATTTTATTATTTTACATTATAAGGAAATTTAAATAATGTATAATTATTTAATTTGAAAAATTGGCGTCGTTGTTTTTTGCTTTTGATCTTCACGTAGATTTACTACACTGCTGTCAAAAGCCCTGAGGCACCTTGCTCTTTTCCAAATTAAACATTCGACTATATTAACTTTTAATTTAATCAGAGGTATATTTAGATTGTATATTTAAAAATTAAATTTTAGAATTTAGAGAGAAAAAATAAAATGATAATGAAATTTTTAGAAGGATTTTCTCCTGGTATGGCTATTGATCTTGGTACAGCAAATACTATTGTATATCAAAAAAATCGTGGCATTGTTCTTAGGGAACCTTCTGTTATTGCTTTAATAAAAAAAGACGGTGCTTTTGTGCCTTATGCTTATGGTCATGAAGCAAAGATGATGCTAGGACGTACCCCTACAGATATTGAAGCAAAAAGACCTCTAAAAGATGGTGTTATTGCTGATTTTAAAGGTGCAGAGGAAATGATTAAGTACTTTATTAAAATGGTACATAATCGTCGTTCTTTTTTTGGTCCAACAATTGTTATTTGTGTACCTTCTGGTTCTACACCAGTTGAGCGTCGTGCTATCCAAGAAGCAGCAGAAAGTGCAGGCGGTAGAGATGTATATTTAATTGAAGAACCTATGGCTGCAGCAATTGGAGCAGGCCTCCCTGTAACAGAAGCGACAGGATCAATGATTATTGACATTGGGGGAGGAACTACAGAAGTTGCAGTTTTATCTTTAGGTGGAATAGTATATGCAAGATCGGTAAGAGTTGGTGGTGATAAGATGGATGAAGCTATTATTTCATATATAAGAAGGCACTATAACTTATTGATAGGCGAGGCTACTGCTGAAAAGATAAAGCATGAAATAGGTACTGCTTATGTAGATGAAAAAGTTGAATCTAGAATGATGGAAATTAAAGGACGTGATTTAATTTATGGTATTCCTAAAGAGATGGTATTGGATGAAAGACAAATTGCTGATAGCCTAGTTGAACCTGTAAGTCAAATTGTTGAAGCAGTAAAAGTAGCACTAGAGGCAACACCTCCTGAGTTATCTTCTGATATAGTTGATAAGGGTATCGTTTTAACAGGTGGTGGCTCGTTATTACGGAATCTTGATTTTATTCTTAGTGAGGCCACTAAACTGCCAGTGATAGTTGCAGATGATGCACTCTCATGTGTAGCACTTGGAATAGGAAAAGTACTTGAAGATTTTACAAAATTAAAACATGTTTTATTTAAACAGGATTAAAAATGGCTATACTTGCAAATAGAGTAAAAATTTCTTCTAATTCACTAGAATTAATAAGAATGATATTAAATACTCTTAAGCGTTTTTTTGTCATATTTATCCTTGGATTATCTTTATATTTGTTTTTTACTACGCCTAAAAAAATATCTAGTATATCTCTTGAGGTAGCTGGTAGTATATTATCAACCAGTTTAGCAGCTTATGAAGGTATATTTGAGTATATAAATTCAATAACACAAAAATTTGTTTATTTTCGAGATTTGGAGCAGAAAAATATAGAACTTAAACTTGAAGTAGCAAGATTACAACATCTACAAAGTGAAGTAGAATCAGTAAGAGCTGAAAATATTGCATTAAAAGATTTGTTAGCAGTTGTTGAGGAAGAAGAGTTTGAATATGTTACTGCTAAATTACTAAGTGTTTCTTTCAGTCCTTTTTCTAGAACTGCTTTGATTTCTGCAGGTAAAAAGCATGGCGTAGAAGCTGATCAAGTCGTTATTAATGCAGGTAAGTTAATAGGAAAAGTAATAGAAGTAAGCAATAATTATGCTAAAGTGATGTTAATTAATGATGTTAATTCTAGAATACCTGTTAAAGCTAATTCTTCAAGAGAACAAGCTATTTTAGCAGGTAATAATAATAATAGTAAAATGTTATACTTGCCTAATAATCACTTAGTACAAACAGACGAAGAGATAATAACTTCTGGACATGGTAATATTTACCCTGCAGGTATTTTAGTAGGTTATGTGTCTAAAATTACAGAACATGATGTTATAGTGGAGATGGCAGCTGATCTATCTAAAATTGAATTTGTACAAATATTATTACCTAAAGAGTAATAATGAAAAAGAATTATTCCGGTATTATTACTGAATATATTTATATTATGTAATAAAGGAATTGTTTTTACTGAAGTCAAAGTAAGAAACTCTAGAATTAAATGATAGTGCTCTATCACTTAATCAACAAAAAGAATTACATAAGCTGCTAAAATGCTCTGTAATAATCATTCTAAATATGGTAATTACAACGTATGCTTTGTGATTTGGTTATATTGTAAGGACTTAGAAATTATCTAGGTAATTTTCAGTTGGATAAAATATTGTAGAAATTAAGTCTTGAACAGGAATATATAATTAATTTGTATCAAAAGGTTGATGTATTTTACCTTTGATACTCTAGTTTCCCTTCTTTGAAGAGGAATATTTTTTTCTTCAAAGAAAAGAAGTATACATAGACTATTTATTTATCAGGGGTATATAACATGGCACTTGCTACTAAGGTAAAAGAATTCTTAGAAGAAAAATTAAAACACAAAAAAATAGATCGTAAATATCTTGCTCAAGTTACTGATATTCCTTATTCTACTATTAGTAGAATAATGAGAGCAGATGCTAGTCGTGAATTCAATCCTGAAATAGATAAAATCTTTAAAATAGCAAAATACTTTAACTGTACTATGGATGAAGTAATAAAAAGAACAGTACCTGTAGATAAAAACATAAAATATGACAACAAAAAATAAAGGGTTTATTATAATTTTATCTTCTCCTTCAGGCGCAGGTAAATCACGTTTAGCTAAAGAATTACTAAAAATAGATAATAATTTACGTTTGTCTATTTCTGTAACTACAAGAAAACCACGTTTAGGAGAAATAGAGGGGATACACTATTATTTTAAGACTAAGCTTGAGTTTGAAGAATTAATTAATCAAAGCAGATTCTTGGAATATGCTAGGATATATAATAATTACTATGGTACACCTAAAGAATATGTTGAAATGCTATTAACCCAAGGTTTGGATGTTTTATTTGATATTGATTGGCAAGGAGCAAGAAATATTAAGAAAAATGCTACCAAGGTTGTTTCTATATTTGTGTTACCACCTAGTATTGAGGTGCTCGAGCAACGTTTGAAAAATAGAGCTACCGATAGTGAAGAAGCAATAAAGTTACGTATAAAATCAGCACAAAATGAAATATCACATGCCAATGAGTATGATTATGTAGTTACTAACGATGATTTTAACTATACTCTTAAAAAGATATATTCAATTATTGTAACCGAAAGAGAAAAAAATTTTTGACTTTATTTTATATAGCTTATAATTAAGTCAGTTTAAGGTATACAATAATCTAGAGTATTTCACATTTTCTGCCTTTTGCTACCTATAAGTCTAGTATTATTCACTTTATTTAAGACATCATCTAATACTGCATTGCTATATTATAAATCTGATATTCTCTATTAATTTTGTATTTCTAACCATTGATTTAACAACTCATCTAATTTTTTTTTATCATTAATTAATTTGTTAGTAATTTGATTATATTGTTGAGTATTATCTAGATATAGATTAGCATCTTCAAGCTGTTTTTCTAGATTTACAATCGATGTTTCCAGATTTTCAATATCATTTGGTAACTTTGCAAGTAAACGCTGATATTTATAAGATAATTTTTTATTTTGGAACTTTTTTGAAGTATGAATTGAAGTTATAGGTTTTGAAAGTTTTTTCACTTGAGAGTTAGGAGTAAAATATTGTTTGTAATCTTCATAATATCCTGTTAAATCATGAATTTTACCTTGTGCGAAGACTAAAGTTCTAGTGACTAACCTATCTAGGAAGTCACGATCATGGCTAACTACTATTAGAGTACCGGAGTAATCTGCAAGTGTATCTAGTAAAATTTCTAGACTATCCATGTCGAGATCATTAGTTGGTTCATCTAAAATTAATAAATTTCCAGGGTTGATTAGCATTTTTGCAAGTAGCAATCTATTAGTTTCACCACCTGATAAGATAGAGGTTTTGGCATTAAGTAGTTTAGGATTAAACATAAATTGTTTTAAATAGCCGGCAACATGCATAGTTTTACCGTTTGGTAAAAATACTTGATCTCCACCGGTAGGACATAGAATTTGTTTTAGTGTATGGTTAAGGTTTAATTTCTCTCTATGTTGATCAAAATATGAAATATTTAAATTACCACCATATATAATTTTACCGCTTTCAGGAGTAAGTTGTTTTGTTAGTAGTTTAATAAATGTAGATTTGCCTGAGCCATTTGCGCCAATTATGCCAATTTTTTCGCCTTTTTTTACGCGAAAAGTAAAATTGTTAATAATCTTGGTATTGTTATAACTAAATGTAATATTATCTGCTTCGATAATAAACTTACTTTTAGCTATATTCTCTGTAAGTTCTATCTGTATTCTCTGCTTAGAATGAACTAATTTTTTAGTATTTTCACTTGCCAGAGTTCTCAGTGTTTTTAACTGTGCAAGCCTTTTTTGATTTCGTTTGCGTCTAGCAGTAACCCCAGCATTTAACCACTCATTCTCTAGAGATAGTTTTTTATTTAATTTCCGGAGCATTGCTTCTTCTTGCTCTATGATAATTGATTGCCATTCACCAAAAAACTTAAAACCTTTATCAGATTTACGTAATATTCCACGATCAAGCCACCAAATTTTATTAGTAACGTTTGAGAGAAATGTTCTATCGTGACTAACGCAAATAATAGCACCATTATAGGATTTAATAAATTCTTCAAGCCACTCGATTGTTTCAATATCTAGATGGTTGGTTGGTTCATCAAGTAATAATATTTCCGGCTCTAATATTAAAGCTTTAGCAAGGCTAGCTCTTCTAAGCTGACCGCCTGAATATGTAGATAGATTGTCTGTGCCTTTAATTTGTAATTTTTCTTGAATCATATCAATTTGATATGTATCTATTTTCTTTGTACTATTGGTTTGTTGCAAGACAAAATCATAAACATTCAGATTAGTCTTGATAGAAATATCTTGTCTTAAATATCCAGTTGTTATTGCTGGATCTTGAAATAGTTCTCCATTATCTAGTTCATAATCTCCTGATATTACTTTCATTAAGCTTGATTTTCCACAGCCATTACGACCTATAAGACAAATCTTATCACCTTTATATAAATAAAGCTCTAAATCAGATAAAATTACTTTATCAGCAAAGCTTAGATTACCATTTTTAATGTAATAAATTGGAGTCATGTAGAACAGGAAAATATATTTTAATGTTATTACTTGGCTCAGGGAATGACCTTAAATGCCATTACAAGCGACTAAAAGGAGTGTGAAATCAAAAATAAAAGGAATACTAAAAACTAGCATTCTTAGCTAGATAGATTACTTTGTCAAGATTTGCAATTTTTCCTCACAATGACGATGCAGACTCAAACTTTCTTAATTACTAAGCTAGCGTTAGTACCACCAAATCCAAAAGAATTAGATAGTACGTAATCTATTTTAGCCTCTCTAGCTTTAAATTTTATCAAATCTATTTTAACCTCATCCATAGAATTTTCTAAATTCAAAGTTGGTGGTGCAATTTGATCTCTAATTGCAAGAGCTGAAAAGATAAACTCAACACTTCCTGCAGCACCAAGTAAATGTCCTATTGATGATTTAGTAGAAGACATTAAAATTTTTGGATTAGTTTCTAAAAATAATTTTTGCACTGCATTTAATTCGATCTCATCACCGATAGTAGTAGAAGTAGCATGTGCATTAATATAGTTGACCATATCGGGAGTAATATTGGCATCTTTTAAAGCTTCACTCATTGCTCTATAAGCTCCTCTACCGCTAGGATGAGGAGCTGTCATATGGTATGCATCGCCTGTGGAACCATACCCTATCACTTCACCATAAATTTTAGCACTACGGCGTACTGCATGTTCATACTCCTCTAAAACTACAACACCTGCTCCTTCACCCATAACAAAACCGCTACGATCTTTATCCCAAGGTCTTGAAGCTTTTTCAGGATTATTATTGTATTTAGTACAAAGTGCTCTAGCTGCCACAAATCCTGCTATTCCAACAGGCGTGACCGGTGCTTCTGCACCTCCTGCAATCATAACATCGACATAGCCATGTTTTATCATGCGCATAGCATCACCTATAGCATGTGCACCGGTAGAACATGCTGTTACTGCAGCCTGATTTGGACCGCTAAACCCATATTTTATAGAAATAAGACCTGGTAAAAGATTAATTAACGAAGCAGGAATAAAGAAAGGATTAACTTTACCATTATTTTCTTTATAAAGTTTTATAGAAGTATCTTCAATCATTTTAAGTCCACCAATTCCTGAGCCCAATATTAAACCAGTTCTATCACATGATTGTTCATCATTTGGTAGCCAGCCGCTATCTTCAACTGCTTCAGTTGCAGCTGCTGCTCCGTAATGGATAAATTTATCCATTTTACTTAACCTATTTATATCCTCGGCAGGGGTAAAATTTTCAAGTTTAAATCCGTCTTCTTGTGAGTTATTTATAAGTCCAGCAATTTTACAAGCAAGTTTAGAAGTGTCAAATTCCGTAATAGTTTTTATACCGCTTACTCCACTTACAATATTCTTCCAAGATGAGCTAACATTCAGTCCAACAGGGGTAACAAGTCCGAGTCCGGTAATAACTACTCTTTTATTTACTCTTTGATTCGACATTTTTAATTATCTATATAGGAATTTAACTTATGCAGATTGAGATTGGCGTTCTTTAATGTATTTTATAACATCGGCTACAGTTTTAATTTTAGTTGCTTCGTCATCAGGTATATCAATACCATATTCAACTTCTATTGCCATCATTAACTCTACAGTATCAAGGCTATCAGCCTTCAAATCTTCTATAAACTTTGAATCAGTAGTTATTGTCGACTTATCTTTATTTAGCTTTTCAGCAACCATTTCAATAATTTTCTGTTCGATATTGTCTATTGTATTCATCATTTTGAACTCCATAAATCATTTTAAATAAGTTTTTATATGCCATATTCAAATAGATTTTATTAAAAACCTAATTAAACAATGACTGCTATACAGCATATTACTTGATCACTTGATATAAGCAAACTTTCTAGGACTCACCTATGTTAACGTATTTTTATACATATAGCTAGCTTGTCTTTAAACTTATCTCACATGAAGCGATCGAGAACGCACTGTAGCTATTTTGAATGTATAAATATTAATTTAAAATATTCACAACACTTTATTTTTAAAAAAACTTCTAACATAAAAAATTATTTTATGCTAGTAGAAAATAATTTTATTAATTTTTTATATCTTTAATCAGTAAAGTATTAACACTAAATTTTGCAAGACTTGCTTATACTCAGATATTTAGTATACGCTGTGCAGGTTCGCTTTGCAATTTACTGTTAATTTTGTTATACCATTAACATTCCACCATTTACATGTATAGTTTGACCGGTAATATATGATGCTTGATCACTCGCTAAAAATGCGACTGTGTTTGCTACATCTTCAGGCATACCATAAGTCCCTAACGGAATTTTTTGTAATATGGCTTCTTTTTGTTTTTCATTTAGTTTATTAGTCATATCTGACTTAATAAAACCTGGTGCTACTGTATTAATTGTAATGCCACGAGTTGCAGTTTCGTATGATAATGATTTAGTCATGCCAATTAATCCTGCTTTAGAAGCACAGTAATTAACCTGCCCTGGGTTACCTAAGATTCCGACTATTGAAGATATGTTAATAATACGTCCATATCTATTAGACATCATTTTTTTTATTGCTTCACGATTTAAAATAAAATTTGCTTTTAAATTGATATCAATAACTTTATCAAAATCTTCGTCTTTCATTCTAATTGCTAGCATATCCCTAGTAATACCGGCATTACACACTAAAATATCTAATTCTGCAGCCTTGGCTACTAATTTGCTACATTCTTCCTTGTTTGTAAGATTGCACACTTCTATTGTATAATTATCTTGTAAGCTATTTCCAATGGCTTTTAGTTTTTCTGCGTTACTACCACTAATAATTACATGGCTTCCTAGCTTGTGAAATAATTTAGCTATAGCTCCACCTATAGCACCTGAAGCTCCTGTGATTAAAGATGTTCTCCCTGTTAGATCAATCATTTTACTTCCTCTATTTGATCAAAATTGATATTATTAATCTTATATGATTTTTCACGTATTATTTTCTCGATTTCGTTAGAGACTTCTAGATGCTCTTTTAAATATTGTTTAACATTTTCGCGTCCTTGGCCAATACGTATATTTTTATAAGAAAACCAAGAACCTGATTTTTCGATAATATCAAGTTTAACTCCAAGATCAATTATTTCTCCCTCTTTTGAAATACCTGAGCCGTACATTATATCAAAATCTGCGGTTTTAAACGGTGGCGATACCTTGTTCTTAACTACTTTTACTTTAGTTTGACTACCTATTACTTCTTCTTTATCTTTAATCGAACCAATTCGTCTTATATCTACCCTTACTGAAGCATAAAATTTTAAGGCATTGCCACCAGTTGTAGTTTCAGGGCTGCCGAACATTACGCCTATTTTCATCCTGATTTGGTTAATAAAGACAGCAATACAGTTAGTACGGGAAATTGATGCGGTAAGTTTACGTAGTGCTTGACTCATTAACCTTGCTTGAGATGCCATTTGTGCATCTCCCATTTCTCCTTCGATTTCTGATCTCGGCACTAAAGCTGCAACACTATCTATTACTACCATATCAATACCGCCTGAACGAATTAAAGTATCGGTAATTTCTAAAGCTTGTTCTCCAGTATCAGGTTGTGAAATAATAAGCTCATCAATATCTACACCTAATTTTTTGGCGTAAGCAGGATCCAGAGCATGCTCAGCATCAATAAAAGCACATGTACCGCCTTTTTTCTGTGCTTCAGCAATTAAATGTAGTGTTAAAGTAGTTTTACCTGAACTTTCAGGACCAAAAATTTCGATTATTCTCCCTTTAGGCATGCCGCCAATTCCAAGCGCTATATCAAGTCCAAGTGAACCAGTAGATAGGGCTTCTATATCAACATTTGGACGCTGCCCGAGTTTCATTACCGAGCCCTTGCCATAGTTTTTTTCAATCTGTGCAAGTGCTGCGGCAATAGCTTTCTCTTTATCTATACTTGACATAAATTCTCATATTATACTTTCAATTAAAATATAAGCTTAGTGAGGAAAAATCAAATTTTATTTGTAGTGGATGTAGATAGAAAAGTGTTAGCTCGTGGAGCAAAGCCTATATTATTATGTATGTTGTTGTATGGTTTGATGTCATTTATGCGGAAGAGGGAATCCAAAAAAAACTTAAAAACGTAATAACTATTAAGATTAAAAAAACAGTTTTATTCATTACATGATTTACTGGATTCCTGTTTCCGCATAAATGATATTAGATCTATGTAATACTTAATGAATTTACCTAGCATCGCTATATTTTCTCTTGTTACAGATATTTATAACAAAGCAGTAATAATACTTTTTAGATTTTTTACATTTTCTTTTGTAGTAAATTCTAATACGATTTTAGGTAAAGTCTTATTATTTTAATGTGATATGTAGGTTACTCGTGATTCATTAAACTTAAATTGCTTAAGTTTCAACCACCAAAGAGAAACAAACCATTTTGTGGTTAGGGAGTTAACACAATTGCCAAAAGTCAGTTATAATATTTAAGTTTTGGACATGTATAGAATCTCCTTAACTGTGATAATATTAGGTAAGGATAAAAATAGATAGAAGTTAGGAATAGAGAGATTAAAAATATTAGTTTTATATTGTAAGTATTAACACAAGAATGATATAGAATAGGAGGTTCATAGGTAATTTGTGCTTTGAATGCTCTAAGATTCATAGACTTTTTTAGAACATTAAATATAGATTCAATGAATGAACGATCTTTTGCATAATAAAACTATGTCTTCTATATCTAACAAATGATTTTCATTTTTTC
>NZ_BTGX01000010.1:0-14314 GCF_057543435.1 Candidatus Rickettsia mendelii
AATTAAATTACTAAAGCTAATAGTACTAATTTATCAACAATAGGTGATATAATAACTGAATTACAAAACAAAATCTTTGATGATAAAAGATATATATCCAAAGATTAATTTAATAACTTATATTCTCATGAGTTACCTTTATTTACAGGAAATACAGAAAAAATGAAAATCATTTGTTAGATATAGAAGACATAGTTTTATTATGCAAAAGATCGTTCATTCATTGAATCTATATTTAATGTTCTAAAAAAGTCTATGAATCTTAGAGCATTCAAAGCACAAATTACCTATGAACCTCCTATTCTATATCATTCTTGTGTTAATACTTACAATATAAAACTAATATTTTTAATCTCTCTATTCCTAACTTCTATCTATTTTTATCCTTACCTAATATTAAAAATATATAAAATAAAGAAGCAAAGGCAACTAATAAAACAGAATAATGGTTGCTAAAATACTAACTAGTTAAAAGTTATTAATATCTCATAAGATTGAAAAGTTATTGATTATTGTAATCAACAGCCATATATATAATGGCTTTATCAGAAAGTTGAGCATAATACAATGTAATAGATAATATTCTTTTCTAATTTCTCAAAATTATATAACTTGAAGTAATAGTCTATTATTAATAGAATCATAATTTCTCAATAATCAAAACAAAATAATATTATATATTAATTAATGTGCATGAAAGAGCAAATATAGTAGTATGTATAAAATGCTTAGGATATAGAAATGTTTATGAAAATTTGCTATAGCTTGAGAATAGCAGGGGGCAAATATAAGCAAATACACTTCAGTATCATTAAGAAATGGTCGAATTTTGTATTATCATTTCACAGGTGACAAGCAAGAAAATGCTAAAGTATATTAAGTTTATAACTGAAATACACCAATACTATAGCATATATAAGCTCTATTCCAGAAATATAAAAAATTTTTTTAGCAGGACTATAATAAAAGTACTGAAATGACCACGCAGCTATGTATATAGTATCACAAAATAAGAAAAGAGAGTTTATAAGTTCGTTTTTTTCTTTTATAACGTTAGTATTTTCAATATTGGCTTTTTCTAAACTTAATTTTATCTTTTAGTATTAATAAAACCTGAACTTGCTTTAATATTTATCTGCGTCACTATATTAGTTATAGTAAATGCACAAAATAAAAAAGCATACAGCTTCCTGAAAAGAAATCTCTATATAAAAACCAATAAGAAGTTTTACATTATGTTATGAATAAGAAAGTGAAGTGCTGGATAATGCACTTCACGATTTGGTAGAAAAGAACTATAATATGTCACAAGTGTGGTGTTTGTCAGGTGTTTGTCCTAAAGATTTTGAGGTATATTTTTTTTGCACTTCGAGAGGAGGAGTATAAGAAGTGGTAGCAGTAGCATTGTAATCATAAGAACTATAATAATAATCTTGTTTAGAAGAAGACTCAGAAACAAAATTTGTTGCTATTTCTTCTTTTGATTTTATTATACTAAAATGGTTATTATAAACTTCTAATCCAATAGAGTTTTGTATAAGAGCGTTTTTTAATAATAACTCAGCAGTAGCTAGTTCTTGAGTAGTTATTTCTGCGTTTAGGTTTTTATATGCATTTATATGACTTATCCAAATACTTGCTTCTTTTTCAACATCATAATTATTATTTTGTAAATTTTTTAGTGCTTGAGTACAAACTTTATGTCCTCGTTTACTGCCTATAGTTAAAAATAATTTTTGATCATAATCGCTTTTAGCTCCACCTATACCTTCTTGATTAAACAAGGCAAGACCAGTGCAAGCTTCAATGTTACCAAAAATAAGTGCTTGAGTTAATTGGCTTCTTGCTGTTATATAACCTCCTGTTACAAGAGGAGTTAAACCTTCACGAGATTCTAGTATTCTAGCATTATTGAACCCATCTAAAGCTCTTTTATATAGATTATTAGCAGTACGTAAAATAGTGTTATTGTTATCAAGGTAGCGAATATTATCTGATTTTGACATATGGTTAACCTATTTTGAGTTATTGTTATCTGGTATGTCCTTCATTTTTTCTATTTTGCTGATTAGTTTTGTTTAAATGTTTGTTAACCTCCATTTCTTTATTTTCTGAAGACAGTGAATTTTGTTTTTGTAAACCGTTTTTTAATTCTTGTTTGATATTTTGTTTCTCTTCTTCAGGTACAGACTTAAAATTAAATTTTTCTTTTAATTCTAAAACTTTATCACCAAGAGTATTTACTTTATTACTTTTTATACCTAGAAATTTATTACGTAATTCCAGATCTTCAATCTTACTTGTTTCAATTGCCTTGGTTTGATTAAGAAGTAAACTGGAGAAGTCAGCAAGAGCAGGATTATGTTGTTTAGCGCCCATCTCATCTATTTTCTTTATGATTTCATCTTGAATATCCTTACCTTCTTTACTTTTTCTATCTAAATCCTTAACCTTCTCATCAATCTCATCTTTCATCACTTTAGCTTCCTGCAACTTTAGCTGAAAGTCTGCTATTTTAACATTCTGCTGCTGTATTTTGTTCTTGAGAGCAGATAACTTGTGCTGTCCTTGTTCTAAGTCTTTATAACTGAGTTTTTCATTAGCTTTGCGTTGTACTTCTACTTCTCTAGCACACTGAGCTTGTTGCTTTTTATATGCTTTCTCTTGTGCTTGCATTTCTTGATAATGCTGATTTGCTCGTTGCTGAGCTTCTTTTAAAGCTTTCTCTACTTCATGCTCTTCTCTTAGTTGTGCTTCAGTTTTAATAAATGATTTAAGTCTTTCTGGATCAATTTCTTTTCCTACTTTTATATCATTTAATAAACCTTTTAATTCTTCATTTTCTTTCTTCTTCTGATCTATATATTTATCAGCATCCTGCATGGTTTTTGTATGCTGAGCTTTTAAAATATTATGCTTTTCATGTATCGTTTGCCTACACATAACATCAGGCTCTTGCTGCTGTAGTATTTCTAAGTCCTCGACAGATATTTTGGAAGAAATATTTTGTTCTGCATTTTCTTCTTTCTTAGAGATTGCAGCTTGTACACTTTTTATTTGTTCTATTAGTTCAGGATTATTAGTACTTGATAAAAGGCTCGCAGCTGCATTATTTAAACGTGCGAGCTCGGCAGGATTTATAGTAGCGATAAGTTGTGCTTTAATCGCATTTAGGTCATTTTTTACTTGTTTATCTTTATTACTATTGTCTGCCATTATACTTGAACTTTACCTTAAGCTGCTATTAGTGAAATAATCTATAACACTAGCTATAATAATAATTAAATATTAAACTCTATAACTAGTTATTATTAATTTTTGGTTCCCATTTAAAATAATTTTGTTAAATCAGGTGATAAAAATACAACATTCAATAATTTGGGGAGCATTATGATGTATTAGTATGCTTCAATCTTTTTTATCATCACGAAAAAAATCAGACTGATCCATTAAATTCTTAGCAATATCACTTTCTAAAAATTTAACTGATTTAAAGTATTTGGATACAAGTTTTATTACTTCATCACAAAATGCATCTTGCAAATCCTTACTTGCAGTTAATTTTTGCTTTTCAATTAGTCTAATAGCTTCAGATTTTCTATGCTCCAAAAATTCTTCAATTTCTTTAGTTTTTTCTTGAATAATTTTTTTTATAACCTCATTATTTTCTTTTACCATTTGAAGGCGTATAATTTCCAATTTATTTATTTGTGTGTTGGTTTGTTCAAAGAGTAAGATAGCATCTTCTTTTAACTTTTCAGCTTTTAGAACTCTTTCTTGAATTTCTTGAACCTTAGTATCTAAAGACTTTAAAATAGCCTTTCTTGCTGGTTTATAAATTAAGCATACAAAAACTATAAAACTAATGGCAAGCCAAAAGCTTTCATCTAAGAAATTCATTATTATTTTACTTTTATATTTTTTAGTAAATTTATATCTGCTTTAGTTCCACTAATTTTCTCAATTATACTAGCAGCAAGCTTTATACTTGCTTCTTCTTTATTATTACTAAATTCTTGGATTGCTAAATTTATATCTTTAATATTTTGATTTATTAATTTCTTTAAATCTTGTTCTAAATTCTTTTTTTTAATTAAAAATTCTGATTCTAAAAAATTTATTTTTTCTTTTTTTATCTTATCTATTTCAATATTTATTTTTTCTATCTCTTCGTTATAATGTTTATCTAGCTTTTCAGCCTCTAAAACTAATTTATCGGCTTGTGTAATATTATCTTGAATATTCACCTGTCGATTATTTAAAATCTCTTCGACTTTTGGTATTATAAATTGATAGACAAAAACATATAATAAACTAAAAGCAACAATAAACCAAAAAATTTGTGAATAATATGTAGCAATATCAAATTGAGGCATCTTTAAAAATGAATTTTAAGAAAAAATAAGTAACATCGCAATTACAAAAGAAAAAAGCCCCATTGCTTCAGTAAGACCAGCACCGATAAGTGCTATTCTTTGCAATGTTTCTGAAGCTGAAGGATTTCTCGCTATTGAATTAAGTAGTGAGCTAAATATGTTACTAACACCTAAAGCTGCGCCATACATACCAATAGCCATAAGTCCTACACCAATAAATTTTAAAGAAACTATATCCATAAGAAATTCCTATATTAATTAATCAAATTTTATGAATAATATTACATTAATGTAAATTAATAGCATCATTAAGATACATACAAGAAAGAATAGTAAAAATATAAGCTTGAAGCACTGCAACAAAAATTTCAAACCCAATTAATATAACCATAAGAGGAATTGGTAGAAATTTCAAGTAAATCATTAATGAAACAGTAAAACCTGCTATTACTTTTAATAAAACATGACCTGCCATCATGTTAGCAGCAAGTCGTAGCGATAAACTAACCGGTCTTGCCAAATATGTAAACAGCTCAATTATTATCATTAATGGTGCAAGCCATAAAGGTGTACCGTACGGTAAAAAAAGAGTTAAAAAGCGCATACCATGCTTTACAAAGCCAAATATAGTTACCGTTAAAAATACTAAACTTGCTAAAGCAAAAGTAACGATAATATGACTAGTAACTGTAAAGCTGTATGGCGTCATACCAAGTAAATTACAGAATAAAATGAAAATAAATAAACTAAAAATTAACGGAATAAATTTATGTCCTTTTGCACCTATATTCTGACTTAACATATCAGCTACAAAATTATAAATTATCTCAGCACTTATTTGTAATCTAGAAGGCACTAATTGCTGTTTATAGAAAGCTAAGTAAAAATAAGTTAAAGCTAACATACTAGCGAGTAACATGTAAGCACTTGAATTAGTAAAGCTGATATCAAAACCAAAAACTTTTATGTCTATCAATTTTTTGATATCAAATTGTACTAAAGGAATATGCATCATTTTCTTACTTTTTATTATTTAGTTTTTGCTTTATTATATTAAACCCAGCAATCATTCCTATTATTGTAAACATAATAAGGAATAAAGGTTTAGAATTAAGTAGTTTGTCTATAAATATTCCGCTCACAACACCTACCATTGTGCCTGAAACTAAATCTATAGCTATATTAAGCGAGTTAATCTCTTGTCTAGTTTTTAAATTAGAGAGATTAGTAGTTTTTAACTCTTTAATTCTTACAGTAATATTTTTTAATTTTTCTATATTCATTAAGTTTATATGCATTTAACCTATAAATCCATTTTGTTTGTTGTTTCTTCTTTTTTTACTTCTAGAGCTTTATCTATTGCTGTAGAAATATTATTTATACTATAATTTCCAGTTTGTGTACCGTTAACAAAGAAAGAAGGAGTACCTATAAATTGGGGTGTCTTTGATACAAAATTAGTATTAGCAATTAATGTTTCAGTAATTTTATCATTATTTAAACATTGTTTATATTCTTCTGGATGGACACCACCAAGCTGACCGATATCAGTTAATAATTCTCTATATTTATTGCTATATGCCCACTTGTCTTGTTGTTTTAATATGATAGTATGAAACTGCATAAAACTGGTTATATCACCTTTACAACGTGCTAAAATTGCAGCATCCAAATCTTGTTTAGTAGCAATAAATTCACGAATAACATATGCAATTTTATTAGTATCGATATATTTTTTCTTAACTTCCGGAAAAATTGTCTGATGATAATAAGCGCAATGCGGACATGTAGGAGAAAAATACTCCACTACTACAACATTTGATTCTTTATTACCAAGAACTATGTCACTATTATCAACTTTAAAAGTGACTTTAAGAGGCTTTTTTTGTTCTTGTGATTCTGAATTCAGTACTTCATTAATCTGATTATTATCATTAGCAGGAACTATTGATTCAGTTACATTTTTAGAATTTGTAGTCCCTTGCTTTGTTTCTTGAGAAGGTTCAGTATTTTGCTTTTTATTATTTTGTGCAGTTTCTTGCTCTACTATTTGCCATTCTTCTTGCTTTTTATCCTGTTCTTTTTCTTCTGAACAGCTACTCACAAATAATAAAAATATTAGCACAATAAAAATACTTCGCATATTTATTTATCCTTATATTAATATTAGTATTAACTTTATTACAAATTTACAATAAGATTTTATTAACTTTATTTCAATAATAAATCACTTTTGCTTATAACATAAATCTAAATCAATAAAATATCTACTTTATAATAAAAGCAAAATATGCTATAAGGATAACAGTCTAGCTTTAAGTTCTTAGGCACTAAAACCACTACAGAGGAATTAAATAATGGCAAATACAACACAATCCGAATATAAAACGGAACAAGAATCCGAGTTTAAAATAGGGCAAAGAATTGTCTATCCTGCGCATGGAGTAGGTGAAGTAACAAACATAGTATATCATACTATAGCTGGTACTGAAATTAAAGTATATGTAATTTCTTTCCCTCAAGATAAAATGATACTAAAAGTTCCTGTTAATAGAGCTACAATTGTTGGTCTTAGGGCGGTTGCAAGTAAGAAAGATCTAGATATCATATATTCAACTCTTCAAGGTAAACCAAAACAAGGAAATAGAATGTGGAGCAGAAGGGCACAAGAATATGAAAGCAAAATTAACTCAGGTAATATTGTAGCCATTGCTGAAGTATTACGTGACTTACATAAAAATGTTGATAATGATCGCTCTTACAGTGAAAGAACCCTCTATGAAGCAGCTTTAAATAGACTTGCAGGCGAACTTGCTATTCTTGAAAATATACACCCAACTGAAGCCATTAATAAGTTAGTTGAAGTATTACGTGAAAAATTAGTAGCATAAATAATATTCAATATTTACAAATATTATTGTAAGCCAATCTTTGGCACTGCTTATTCCATGATTCTCTTTTATCATCCAGCGAGGTTGTAGCGACATCTAGAAAAACATACTATCATTGGTTGTTTAGATACCATAGTCAAGCCCTAAAGGTTTCATAAAATAATTTTTTGATCTATGCGGTAATGATATTGAGAGTCATGTAGGTAACAATTTAAATTGTTTACAAGAACCTAATATTTATTCTACTAAAAGATAGTTAATTCGGAATTTTTCTAGTGTAAAAGTAACTATATAATCAGTAAACTCTTTTAGCAATTTCTCATCAGTTATTTTCTGTCCTTTATCATCATGAGCAGTTAACAGTTTTGAATTAAATTTTTCAAGAATTTTTTTCTTAATATCATCAATATTATGTGTACCGTCTAGCATTTCTAAAATGCATTTTTCATGTACTTCTATGCTTATCATATCATTAAGCCTATTTGTTACACTAACTGTAGTATTAGGCTCATTAAAATGAGCATATCTTGCTTGATATCTAGCAAGTTCACTGGTTTTAGGTTTTTCAGTAATAGTTGCTACAGCATGCGGTTTACTTGAAAATATTTTGAGATAACCTTGAAAAATAAATTTAATAAAATGTTGTTCTAATGCAGCTAAAAAATCTTGTAACTGATATTTACCAAGCTTTTTAAAAGCTTCTTTAGCAACTTGTTCAAAGTTTATTGGATTGCTAATATTATCAGAATATACATACAAAATAGCTTTTATAATTGATGAAGTAGTGGAAATAAAAGGATTGGGTAAATTCTCATAATAAAAGCTGACATTTTCTTGCTCATTTGTTAAATTAACTTGGTTTTCTAGGGTTACTGGTCTAATGTTAAAGCTAGTGTAAAACTCTTTTAAGTTATTAAACTCGATTTTTCTATTTATTGGTATGTTTTGATGACATAATAATGTAGAACGGAATTTCCTATTAGTAATAAAATCCATATATTGTTCAGAGCGAACAATATCATTAATAGCTTGTAGTTTTTCTGCTGATTTAGCAGGTAAATTGCCAAGAAACATAGCTGGAAGCAATGCATCACCTAAATAATTAAGATGATGCTTTTTAGCATTATCCATAAATTGATGAAAATATACACCTGTATTAATTTCCCCTAAATATTCGTGTAGCACATATGAATCCGTATACATAGATAATAATTTTGTTTCATCACGTAAGAAATTAGAATAAGGAGCGGTAGAATTTTCTAATGATTCATTGATAAATTTTAAAAATAACTTAGCTTGTTGTAATTTATCACGGCTAGTATTAAAAAACTCTGAATGAAACATCATCATTTCACGGATTGTTCCTTGCATATTCCAACCAGGTAAAGTATTATAACTTATAAAAGCTATACCATTTTGGTTTAGTAGTTTATTACATACTTCAAGTATTTTACCTTGTACTTCTTTTGGTACCCATGAATATACACCATGGCAAATTATATAATCAAACTTACCATAAGATTCATCAAGATCTAATATGGATAACGCCTTTAATTTAACATTTTTAAGCCTCAAATCATTGATAACTTTATTACCTAATTCTATTTGTGTCTTAGATAAATCTATACCAAGAGAGTGTGATTTAGGGTATTCTTCAGCAAAATTAAGCATGTTAGTGCCGACTCCACAACCAATATCAAGTATCCTAGCAGTTTTAAGTGATGCTGGGCTTAGACCAAATAACTTACCGATAGTTCTTAAATGAGATGGTGAATTATAACTGAAAGTGAACGGAGAGTAAGGCACTTCATCATATGATATTTTATTAGTTTGTTTTGACATATTTTTCCTAAAAAAAAATAATTTTAAGCAATTTTAAAAGATTAATCAAGAAGTTTATAATTTTATCAGTTGCGCTTTGTTCACAAAATTTTCTATACCTTCTACATTAGTGGCTGTAACCCATAGTTGTAAATTTAAATCAGTAAAAAACTCTGTTAAATATTGGCGTCTTCTATCATCTAGATGAACGAAAACTTCATCTAAAAGCAAAATGGGTATTATCTTAGTTAATTTTATAGCATAATTCATTTCCGCTAATATTACTGCAATTAATATAGCTTTCTGTTCACCAGTAGAACAAAATTTTGCTAAAATATTTTTCTTTTTATGTTTTACAATAATGTCGCTTTTATGAACTCCAAAACTAGTACGTCCTAATAATTGATCTTTACTTCTTGCTTTATAAAGTTCTACAATAATAAAATCTATAACTTGTTCTTCACCATTTAGTATTTTTTGTTCTATTATACCGTCAATTGACAGTTCAGCTTTTGGAAACTCATTTTCAAGATCATCAATTGCCTGCTGCATAAAATTTAAAGTTTTTAAGCGTTTATTAGCAATTTGGCTAGAAATATTTGCCATTTTTTCTTCAATGATTTTGAGCCAGTTATCATCTCTTATACCTTCTGCTAGAATTTTATTTCTCTCATACATATAATGTTCATACTTACTAACTAGCCCTGCATACCCTGAATCAAAATTATAAACTATTCGGTCAAAGAATTTTCTCCTATCACTACTACTGCTTGTAAAAATTCTTTCCATTTGCGGAGTTAACCAGGCCATACTAGTGAATTTGTTTAACTCATTATTTGCTATTTTTGTGTTATTATATTCGGTTATTCTTCTATTTGAACTACGTTTAAAAGATGTACTAAACTCTGCTAGTCCAAGTTTACTTTGCAATAAAGCTTTAATAGAGCAATAATTTTCTGAATCTTTACATATGTCAGCAAGCTTTGCTGAACGAAGCCCTTTACCTGGGTAAAAAAGTGATATTGCTTCCAAAATATTAGTTTTACCACTACCATTTTCACCTATTAAAATTATTGGTGTATTATCTATTTTTACTTCAAAATTTTTAAAGTTACGGTAATTCTCAAGGATTATGGAATGCAGAAAAATATTTTTCATCTAGATTCTACGTTTGAAATTTAAACTAATCTAGAAAGGAAAATAAAGGATAATTATAAAGAAATATATGAAAAACTGAAAGCATATGCAAATTAAGTATTTAAATAACATTATTAAATCTGATTACAGAAAGCTCAAACGTTCGTCAAAATAATGCCTTGCTTTAAACCAATGAAAACAGCTTATGCAGCTATCAAAGAGTTTGAGATCACATGAATATGGAAGCTCAAGGTACTTAAGCTGACATATTATTACTGACAGCTCATGAGTTTGTTGAAGAATTTTTTCTAAACTCTGTATCATTACTTGTCATTACTCCCCATTTATAATAGGATTTTTTAAATTTATTTTAAAGCAGAAAGAAAATGAGCATAGTTAAAAGGAAAATTATATTGATATGCCGCCACTTTTTTTAAAGCCAGCACGAGCTTTTTCAAGTTTTTTAATAAGTTTATGTGAATATGATTTGATATCTTTTGCTTTGCCGCCCTCATACTTTGCAGCTAATTTCATGCCACCTTTTATCATATTATAAGCAAAATTCATTAATTTTGTTTCGCCGGCTATTCTTTTTGGGTTCATAAACATATAAATTTGATAAACCGCAAAGCTTTTAATTAAACGTTTTAAATCTATTCTAGCTTGTTTAGTTAAACCTTGTAATTTATCTTTAGGATTTACAAGATTTTTATTAGCATCTCTAACGATTTTAGAATGTTGATGCATTAAATAATTACTAACTTCTGTAACGTTCTTACTAATAAGCTTTTCATCCATCTTAAGCATTTTAAGCTTTAAGTTTTTAGTTTTACCTAAATATTTGTGAATTAATAAGATAACTTGTGTTTGTAGCTGCGTTAAATCCATACTTTGTTCATTTAAGATAGCAAGTATCTGCTCTAACTCATACTCAAACTCTTCATTTTGGCTTAGCTCCTCAAAAATTTCTTCTACTTCTTTACTCTCAAGTACAACATTATCACTAATACCCAATAATGCATCTTTTATTTGATCAGCGATTTTTTTTGTATCTTCAGGAATTTGATCATTTCTCATAATCTAATTCATCATTAAATATATAACTTTAGACTAACACCTCATGTAGTTGTCTGTATAATTAATTAAAATACCTTAAAATATAGATAATTTTAATTATAGACCCAGGATCTAAATAATCAAGGCTATAAAATCCTTGATCATCTTATATATTTCTTTATGTATAGTCAATGATGACCTAATAAAATCTAGACTCCATTGGGGAAATAACATTGTTGTGTTAGATTCAGCCTTATTACAAATAGGGAATAAGGGTAAGTAAGGATATAGAGTTTAGAAAAAATTCTTTGACAAGCTAATAGGTTGTCAGTAATAATTCTAATTTCAGCTTAAATACCTTGAGCTTCTATAGCTCAATTTCCTTTTTTAAATATTCGTATGACCTCAAACTCTTTGGTAGCTGCATAAGCTGTGTTATTTCTTAATTCCATCTTATTTTAGGACTTTACTCTGTCTGCAATTACCTACACATCCTATTGTAATGCAATCACTTTATAAATTATACGCTCAGAAGCGTGCTCATACATTAAAAATATCTTCAAAAAAGCTCTATTAGTATTCAATTTGCTAATTTTTTGAACACTATGAGATAATATTTTTAAGGATCATGCTATTCTACCAATTTTATAGCTAAAACTATGTCTTTAGCTTCTCTAAAAATACTTAAGCATTAGAAATTTAATGCTGTACTATGATCATACTTACTAATAATTAATTTACTAGATATTCTTATCATTTAGGTAAAACTTAAATAGAATATAATTCTTGACATATTAGACAATAGAATTAAATTGTCTTGCTATAGATCTTGTATAATAATTAATAGGATTGGGGATGATTATGCATGAATTAGATTACATAAATGTGGATAGTAAATACTTAGATTTATCAAGTATGTCACCTGATGAAAGTTTTGACGTATCCAGTTTTAAAAAAATAGCAGATTGTATTAAAAAGAAAGGAGCTGTTAATATTAGTACATTGAAACTAAGTTACAATAGAATAAAGAGTCTTGAAGGTATTAATGAAATATTAATAGGTAGTAATATTAAGGATCTTGACCTTTCAAATAATCCTATAAAAGATATTGGTAATTTATTAACAGGTAATTTAATTGCTCGTCTTAGTTTTGCTTATAATAAAATAGGTGATAAAGGTGTTAGAGCTTTAGCTAATGATCTTAAATATAATAAATCCTTAATTGATCTTAATCTTAATGATAATGAAATAGGTGATGAAGGTATTATGGCTTTAGCTGATACTCTTAAATATAATAAATCTTTAACTTATTTTGATTGTAGTTTTAACGAAATAGGTTATGAAGGTGCTAGGGCTTTAGCTGATGCTCTTAAATATAATAAATCTTTAACTCAGCTTAATATTCACGATAACGAAATAGGTAATAAAGGTATTATAGTTTTAGCTGATGCTCTTAAATATAATAAATCTTTAACAGAGATTGGTCTTGCTTATAACAAAATAGGTGATGAAGGTGTTAAGGCTTTAGCTGATGCTCTTAAATATAATAAATCTTTAACAAAGATTAGTTTTGCTTGTAACGAAATAGGTGATGAAGGTGTTAAGGCTTTAGCTGATGCTCTTAAATATAATAAATCTTTAACAAAGATTAGTTTTGCTTATAACAAAATAGGTGATGAAGGTGTTAAGGCTTTAGCTGATGCTCTTAAATATAATAAATCTTTAACTTATTTTGATTGTAGTTTTAACGAAATAGGTTATGAAGGTGCTAGAGCTTTAGCTGATACTCTTAAGTATAATCACTCTTTAACTCAGCTTAATATTCAGGATAACATAATAGGTGATGAAGGGACTAAGGTTTTAGCTGATGCTCTTAAATATAACAAATCTTTAACTCAGCTTAATATTCAGGATAACATAATAGGTGATGAAGGGACTAAGGTTTTAGCTGATGCTCTTAAATATAACAAATCTTTAACTCAGCTTAATATTCAGGATAACAAAATAGGTGATGAAGGTGCTAGGGCTTTAGCTGATGCTCTTAAATATAATAAATCTTTAACAAAGATTAGTTTTGCTTATAACGGAATAGGTGATGAAGGCGCTAAGGCTTTAGCTGATGCTCTTAAATATAATAAATCTTTAATTCAGATTCATATTCATAATAACATAATATACAACCGGAGTATAATATACGATATAGAAAAAAGAATTAATTATAATATAACATTGGTACAAAAATTAGCTTCATTCTTGATAGATAAATTCTTAGTTGATAGTAATGTAGATTATTTTGTTAAAATAAGTGCAGCACAATTTTATAAGAATGTAAATAAAGAATTGTTAATGGAATGTTTACAAGACAAAGTTGAAAATGTAGATGCTGTATTTACAGCAATAAATTGCTTTATTAAAACAAATGCTTTTGCTATTGCTGGAGTATGTAAAGAAATTCAATCAAACTCTGATGTTACTTCTTCAGGACATATAGCAGATTTACCACCTGAAATGATAGTTGAAATTACATCTTACTTAGATAATAGTAAGTGGGGAATAGAAGCAGAAGTTACAGCATTAGGAGAACATGATTTATTAATAAATTTAGGTTAACTATTTACAAATAGGGAATATAGAGTTTAGAAGATATTCTTTAACAAGCTAATGAGTTGTCAGTAATAATATTTCAGCGTAAATACCTTGAGCTTTCATATTCATCAGATTTTAAATAATGTTATTTAAATTTAATGTGCATATGCTTTCAGTTTTTCATATATTTCTTTTCTAATTTTAGTTAATCGATAGTTCTAATGTAGGTTAGGTTTTTCTCGATGTTAATTGTTTTGCGATATGAATATTCAATAGATAGCTTTCAAAGCTTGATTTAAGAAACTCTTAGCCGCATTAGTATTACTTATTAGAGTAGTACAAGCAGAAGTAAATAAAATCGATAGCATCTCCATTCTTATCTAAAATTCTATATAGATATTCTTACTTACCTCTTAACTTTAAACATATGTTTTATCAATCCTCCAA